>JANMLV010000206.1:0-19841 GCA_031372705.1 Bacteroidota bacterium
GGTAAGAGCATTTCTTGCCGGTGACGAAAGGCGGTGGTTACCGGAAACTAGCGCATTAAACAAGTTTACAACCACTGTTTCTGAGCAATAATTTAAGTCAACCAAGGCTACAAATGCGCTATTTCTTGTCCTAAATTCGTATTCACTGCTGCTATAATTTACTAACTCAGCAATATTTTGGTTTTTGTTGGCAGCATTGTCAATTTCCAGCCAAGCAATGCGTACATTATTGGTGCTTCCTTTGATATCTTTTGTAAGTGCAAGATATTTATCTGTTTTGCCCGGATTAAGTTTACAAAGTTGCGTTAAGGCAATTTCAATATTGGTGTAATTGCTATCACTTAACATCAACACTAATTCATCTTCAATATTTCCCGGAATTGTTGCTATATTTCCAATAACAGCCCTTCTCACATAAGGGTGATTATCTGTAAGTGCCTGCTTGAGCAAGCCAATACTTTTTTTATTATCATCATTACTTAATTGAACTACAATTTCTGATTTAATACCATGAAACGTTTCTTTATTAAAGATGGCAATTAAATCGCTGCGTTTGGTTTCAATATCAATTTCTCGCATTAAAACCACAGCGTCATAACGATCCATCATGTTAGGGGCATTAAATGCTTGATATTTTAATTCAACGTAATTTTTTGGAAAGTCTACTTTTGCATAAACCATCGAATTTGGGTCAAATAATACAAATGCAACTTTACTGTTTTCCGGCATTGTAAATGTTACAGTTGTAGTTGCGTTTTGAATCCAAATTAATTTATCTTCGAAACTGCCATCCAAATAATGTACTTGAACATGAACAGGCATTTTAAATAATCCAATTGTTTCACTCAGTTGTTGTTTTTGCTTAATTTCAATGTTAATATTATTGTTAACAGTCGTATAACTCACACCAAAAACAGGATAACCGCCACGGTAAATCCATTGGTTAAAAAACCATTCAACATCTATACCCATTGAGCGCATAAATTGCATTTCAAAATCTTTTGATGAAACATTTTGATAAGGGTAACGGGCTAAAAATTCTTTAATGGCAATTTTAAATTCTTCGTCGCCAACAACATACCTAAGCATATCTAAAACAATGCTCCCTTTTTGGTAAACACGCGGAGACCCTGCCTCTGTATGGGCTACAGGCAATGCATTTTTATTGTCGGCATCAAATGCGGAATTCATTTCTTCGCGTCGCTTCCAATTATATGCATCGTCGCCACTTATTTTTTGCCTGAATTTTTTAGCATAATATGTTGCAAAACTTTCTTGCAACCAATGGCTGGTGCCGCTCCATGCAGTAACGTAATCGCCAAACCATTGATGTGTTAATTCGTGCGCATTTATTTCAACATAATTTTTATCGGGAAATGTTCTTTTGTCTTGATAATAGAAATCAGAAAAAATGGTAGCTGTTGTATTTTCCATTGCTCCATAAAGAAATTCCTGGACGGGAACATTTGCATAGGTTGTCCATGGATATGGCGTTCCGGTTTCATCAACTAAAAAATCCATCATTTCAGCTGAATAAGCATAAGTTTCTTCAGCAATTGATTTAGTGCCGGGGTAATAATATTGTCGTGAAATTATGCCGTTTTTACCGGTATAATCAAGATGTTCATATTTGCCGATTGCAACCATCACCAAATACAATGCATGCGGATTTGGCATAGCATAATTCCATGTTTTAGTGCCATTTTTATTGTCGATTACCTTGCTTAACGCACCATTTGAAACAACGGTATATTTATCGTTAAAAGTGATGTTTAAGGCAGTAATTAATTTATCGTTTAGGCCATCGTAAGCAGGTATCCAAAACCGATTGTCGGTTCCTTGACCTTGGGTCCATATTTGTTTTCTAATTATTGTTGGGTCTGTATCGCTATCGGTAATTGAATTATTCCATCCCACAAAATAAATTCCTTTTTTTGGTGTTGCATCATATTGAATAAATAACTTGTGTTCAATATTTCTAGTTAAAGGCGGATTAAAAAATACGGTGATTCCGGCACTGTCTACACGGAATTTTGTTGCCTTATTATCTAATTGAATTTGTTGAATTAATATACCGGGGCCGTCAAGAAATACAGAATCAACTTTAGGTTGAATTGCTTTAAATGTATAATTTGCATTTCCCGACAATTTTCCTTCTTCAGGTTCGAAATTCAAATCGAGGTTTAAGGTGATGAAGTCAACATTGTGTGATCTGATTGCTGCGCCTTTGTCTTCAGAATAACTCACCACTCCACGCGTTTGAGCAGTAAGTTGCAAACAAATAAATGAAAGAATAATTGAACTGATAATTTTGGTCATCGCTTTTAATTTGTGTGGTAAAATTACCTTAGTAAGTTGGCTGTACAAAATTAAAATAACATCTATATTACTAAAATCTGTTAACGTCAGCTTCTTTGTTTATAGCCGCATTGGTTAGAATATGAGCAATGAGTTGTTGCGCATAGTAAGGAGCGTGTGCAGTGCCTTTCGTGCCCATCCCATTCAAAACAAACATGTTATTTATGGTTGGGTGTCTGCCGACTGCGGGTGCTCTGTCGCGAATGGTTGGTCTTATTGCGGCTTTATGTTCCAGTATGCGATAGGGTATTTTTAGTAATAATCGTAAGTCTTCTTCTAATGCGGATTTGCCTGAGTTGGTTGCAGTTGTAGTTAAATCATTCCACGTGTTTGTAGCGCCAACCCAATAAGTATTATTTTGTAAAGGAACAAGCATGATGCCTTTCATTATAATTTGTTTGGTAATAAAGTTGGGTATTTCAACTATCAGACATTCACCTTTTGCAGGTTTAAATGCGATGAAATCAAAGTATGGATTTTGCAAAGCATGTATACCTTCACAAAAAATAATATGGTTGTAATTAATATTGTTGTAACTGAAATAATTTTGTTCGATAATTAATTCATTATAATTAAAAGTTGATTTAATTAATTGCGCATTTATCGATTTATAAAATGCGGTGAGTAGGGTTGTGGCATCAACATGAAAGGCAGGGTGTATGGTAATTCCACCAAATCTGAAATCTAAATATTTGGCATAATGTGAATAATTTGGACTTTCATCAATATACTGTGAAATTTTTCCTTCAGCTTTAACTCGCAGCCAATCTTCGAGCGCCGATTCGCTTTTGTGTATTTTAAAAACTGAGCTTTCGTGCAAACATTTTATACCAAGTTGTGCTTCGAAATGCGAATAAGTTTTAACCGCTAATGGGATTAATTCATCCATATTCCATTGCGTCGCAAATTTTCTACCTGTTACAGGGTTAATTATGCCTGCCGAAATACTGGTTGCATTCTTAAAGTCACATGTATCAATGAGATGAAACGATTGCCGGTATTGTTGTAATTGAGCTGCAACGTTTATGCCGCTAAAACCTCCGCCAACAATTAGAAAATCAATCACAGCGCAAAATTAACTTACTTTTTGGAAGCGCGCAGCATTTCGCGTTTGCCGGGAGGACCGGGAAGTTTTTCTACTGTAAAGCCGGCTGCTTGCATGGTTCGGCGTACATCACCTTTTGCACAGTAAGTAACAAGAATGCCATTGTTATGCATGGCTTGATAAAGCTTGTTGAAATTGTCTTGTGACCAAATTTCAGGCTGTGCGCGCGGACCGAAAGCATCAAAATAAATGATATCGTAGCCTTTGTTGAATTGGATTGCCTCCAGCGTTTGATGGTATACCGTAAACGTTAGTTGCTGTGATAATTGAAGTGGTACTTCAGCTTTTTGTTGATGCAATTGTAAGAATTCTGTATCGGAGGAACCGAATTTATCAAAACCGACATTCGATAATGCGGTTATTATATCTGCGTTAATTGGAAAAGGCTCAATTGCATCGTAATGTATATGCGTATTTAATTGTTTTACAATTGAATTAGTAAGCAAAACATTACTGCCGGTTCCCAGACCAATTTCGAGTAAATTTATAGATGATAGTGAATTGGTTTTTTGTAATAATCCTGCATTAATAAACACGTGCATCGATTCATTAAAAGCACCGTGTACTGAATGATAATGCTCATCAAGTTCCGGAACAAAAAGAGTAGGAGAGCCGTCGCCGGTTATAATTATTTCGCGGCGCATTATTTAGGCGTGTCTTTAGGAACTATTTCGTAATTAATTGTAATTGCTTCGTTGTCAAAATCGGTAACTTCATCGTCGTCATCTTCTAAAATAATTGGTGCCGGTAAATCTACATTCCTAAAGTAAAAAGCACTAATGCCTCCGCATATAGCGCCCATCAGATGGCCTTCCCAAGAAACAGCGATATCAATAGGTAATACTCCCCAAATAATGCTGCCATATAAAAAAACTACAAAAAGTGATAAGGCGAGTGCTTGTATATTTTTTCTAAATATACCAATAAAAAACAGGAAAAATGCCATACCGTAAATTAATCCGCTGGCACCAATATGGTAGTTTTCGCGGCCTGTCATCCATAATAATAATCCGCCAAATAAATAAATAAATACAAATGCTTTAAAGGCTACTTTGCGATAATTAAAAATCATAAGTGCCGATAAAATAAAAAATGGAATCGTATTAGAGATTAAATGATTCCAATCACCATGAATAAACGGAGAAAATAAAATACCTTTTAAGCCGCTAATGTTTTTTGGGTAAATACCGAAGCTGCCTAAGTCAATGCCTGTTGTAAATTCAAATAGTTTTACTATCCACATTAGCGCTATAAATACCAATGGCATAAAGGCACTTAAATAAAGCAGCCGTTTTTCTTCGTGCTTTTCAAGTGCCGGTCTGTTATCGCCGGTATTTACCTTTTCGTATGAAAAAATCGCCATTTATCTCAAACAATCATTTACGAACAAAAAAAGTTCGTTCTGCAAGCTAACTGTTTTATTTTGATTATACCAAACTTGCAAATCGGCAACAAAATCATCGTGAGGGATTCCCTTAATCTTAGCATCATCCACCAGCCTAATTGCTTCAGCAGGCCGAGGACCCCAATTGCCAAGTTCTTCGCCGTTTTCTTTGTTGAAACAGATAAGTCTTGGTACAGACCTTGTTTCTTTAAACAGATATCTATCTATCAATTCCAAATGCTCATCTCTAAGCACAATACGCAGTTTAATGGCCAACTTTTCAGCAATTTTGTTAATTACAGGAACAATTTGAGCGCCATCGCCACACCAAGTTTCAGTAATTACCATCCATTCTAAGTGAACTGTTTGGTTTAGTGTTAACTGCTCCCATTCCGGTAAAAGTTGGGTAGTTTTATTCAATCTGTTCAACCGTTGCAAATTTAGTTTGGTAGCCTGTATTCTTGATTCGCTTTTTACCGGTCCCGTTGTGTTGTTGTCGGCAACCATTGCCGCAGTTAGGTTGTAGAATTCGAGGTAAGACATTGATGTTTTAAGTGCGTTCCGTAAAACCGGGTCAGACACTAATATATTGGCTTCCATAATCAATTTTCAGTTTATTTAACAATGTAAAGTTTTAAAAAGTTCTTGGTATAGTTCGTGATAAATATCACCTATCCGCAAATTATGCATTTAAGTGGAACAATTTTGAGGGTTTAATTAAAAAATCTCATTATTTTTGAGTGATGCGGACTTCTCAAGTATTTAAATATTTAGCAGGCTATACAATCCCGATGGCTGCTGTTGCAGGTGTTTATTTGCAAGGTGCCTTTGTTTTTATAGCACCATTGTATGCATTTGTGTTATTGCCTTTTATTGAATTGATTGTTCCTGTAAATAATCGAAATTTTTCAGCCATTGAGGAAGAAGTTGCCAAAAAAGATCGAGTTTATGACTGGTTATTATATTTACATGTACCGGTGCAATTTGGTGTAGTTTTTTATTTTCTGCATACTATAACTACAACGCAATTAACAGCCTTGGAATTGGTCGGCATGATTATTAGTGTTGGCATTTGCTGCGGCGTAATTGGTATTAATGTTGCGCATGAATTAGGCCATAGGAAATCGAAAGTTGAACAATTTTTGGCGAAGATGCTCTTGTTAACTTCGTTATATATGCATTTTATTATTGAGCATAATAAGGGGCATCATAAAAGAGTATCAACAATTGAAGACCCTTCGAGTGCCAGGTTAAACGAGCCGGTTTATACTTTTTATTTCAGAACAATTTTCGGCTCAATAAAATCTTCAATAGATATTCAACAAAAAGAATTACAAGCTAGTAAACAATCTTTTTTTAGTTTAAGCAATGCACTGGGTTGGTTTTTTGTAATAGAAGTATTGTGGATGGTTTTAATTGCTTACTTATTCAACGTTCAAACCATGTTGATTTATATTCCCGCAGCTCTTATTGGAATATTATTGCTCGAATCGGTAAATTATATTGAACATTATGGATTGCGCCGTGAATTATCGGAAAGTGGTCTTTACGAGCGTGTGCAGCCTTGGCATTCATGGAACTCTAACCATGTTATCGGACGCGTTGTGTTGTATGAATTAACCAGACATTCTGACCATCATTATTTAGCATCCAGAAAATATCAAATATTGCGGCATTTAGAAACAGCTCCGCAATTACCGGCGGGATATCCGGCAATGATTATTATGGCATTAATTCCTCCATTATTTTTTCGGATAATGAATCCACTGGTAATAAAAACAAAACAAAATAAAAGCAATTTAGTATGATAGTTATAGGCATCGGTGGAGGTTCAGGTTCAGGTAAAACAACTTTTGTAAATAAATTGGTGAATAGTTTGTCTCCTAATTCAGTAGCAATTCTTTCGCAAGATGCCTACTACCGTTCAAATCCGCAAATAATTGAATCGGAACGAAAAAAAATGAATTACGACCATCCCGATTCTATTGAATGGGAATTGATGCAAACGCATATTAAACAGTTAAAGGCAGGTGATGTTATTCAACAACCTGTTTACAGTATGATAACTTGTTCGCGTGGTGAGGCCACTGTTACTGTTTCACCAAATAAAGTGCTAATTGTGGAAGGTATCCTTATTCTGACGCAACCGGAGATACGTGATTTGATGTCTATTAAGATATTTATCGATGCAGATGCCGACCATCGCCTCATGCGTGTGCTTAAGCGCGATATGGAAGAAAGAGGCAGAGGCGTTGAAGAAGTAATGAACAGATATCTAAAAACAGTTAGGCCCATGCATGAACAGTTTATTGAACCGTCAAAAAAATTTGCCGATATTATTGTGCCTGTTGGCGGCGATAATCATGTTGCAATTGATTTGTTAAGTCAGTATATAGCCGCTCAATTACTTGATGGATAGTTATATATGCTCCAATTAAATTAAAAACACATAACACCATGAAAAAAATAATTACATGCCTCATTTTGTTTATCCCATTAGTATTATTTGCCCAGCGTTACCCCACAGGTAAAGGCACCTTTAGAACCGGAGGCGGAGGCTCATACAGCCAAGCTGATAAAGGTGATTACACCTCATTTAAATTAACCGTAACCCCTCGATTGGGTTATTTTATAACGGATGAAATTTTGTTGGGATTTCAAACCAATTTATCGTTTACGTTAGATACCAATTTTATAACCGGCATAAAATTTACACCTCAGGTTAAGTATTATTATACGCTAAACAAATCTTGGTTTTTGTTGGGCAATTTAGAATATGGTTTAGATAGAACTACTACTTACAGTGATCCTAAAATTATTGATGATAATTCAAGTGTTACATTTGGTCCGGGGGTGGCTTATTTCTATTCCAGAAGAATAGGGTTTGAAATTAATACCATGTATCAAGTTTATATTTCACCAAACGATACACACGTAAATAGGATAGTTGCGGAAGGGGGTGTCGTATTTAATATCCTCAATAAAAAAGATAGAAAAAAGGAAACAAGAGAAAAAAAATTCGAAGCTACTGATGAAGATGATGAATAAATATTACATCATTTACGCATCAGCAAATTGCTTTGCAAACGCATAAAGCAATCGAACACCTACGCCGCTTGCTCCTTTAAATTTATAAGGTTCGTCTTCTTTTAAAATTGCAGGCCCCGCTATGTCAATATGCAACCACGGGTAATCGGTAAAATGTTCTAAAAACTTGCCGGCAGTTGCGCTTCCACCAACTGCGCCACCAATGTTTTTTAAATCGGCTACATCGCTTTTAAGCATATCGGAATATTCTTTCCAATAAGGTATTTCCCATAAGCGCTCGAACGTAGTTTCACCACAGCTGATTAAATTTTTACGGTGAACAAAATCAGTTCCCATAAGTGCACTTCCCAATGAACCTGTAATTGCAGCTGCTGAGCCTGTTAAGGTGGCAAGATCGATTACTAATTCCGGTTGATATTTTTTAGCATAACTCAATGCATCACCCAAAATTAATCGACCTTCAGCATCAGTATTCAATACCTCAACAGTTGTTCCATTATGCATCGTAATCACATCGTCGGGAACTAATGCATTTGAATTAATTTTATTATCAGTAGACGGAATTAATCCGATGCAATACACCGGTAATTTATTTTTAACAATGGCATAAAATGCACCAATTACTGCTGCTGCCCCACACATATCCATTTTCATTCCCGGCATGCCTGCACCTGTTTTTATGCTATAACCACCGGTATCGTAAGTAACGCCTTTGCCGACAAAAACAAGTGGTTTGCTATTTTTTGCTTCAGCAGGTTTATATTCTAAAATGGAGAAGGTGGGTGGAACAGAACTTCCTGCATTTACACCTAATAATCCACCCATGCGCAATGCTTCGAGTTGTGACTTATTTAACACTTCGGCGGTAAATCCGAGTTCCTTACTTAATTCAAGTACTTTTTCACCTAATTGTACTGCATTTAAAGCAATAACAGGCTCGTTACCGAGATCGCGCGCAATGGCATTTGCTGTTACTACATTGCTTAATTCGGTTAATTCTTCGCCGCTTACGGCAGCATCAAAAATATTGAGTCCGGTTAAAGTATTGTGCTTTTTATCGGATTTGTATTTTAAGAATTGATAATTTGCTAACGCCATTCCTTCGCAAAAGGCCAATAGCTCGGCTTTTTCAACCGATTGGCTCGCTCTAAAAATAGTTGCTGAAGATGCTTTTTCATAGTTAATACGCTTACACATGCCACCTCCTTTAACACGCGCGTCTTCCAATATTTCACCAAGCGATTTCGAACTATTGTCTTTCAATAAAACCGCCGCAATGGTTCTGTTTGGTTCGAAAAACACGGTTATACCATTGTCTTTATCCATCATTTTTTGTGATAGCAGTTTTTGATAGGGCAGGAGCAGTTCATGGGTAATGTCACTACTGTTTTTGATTAGAATTGTGATAAACGGTGCATCAATTTCCTTTGTAACTGCTAGTCTTATGCTCATCTTGATATTTTCAGGTATAGAATTAAAAAGACAAAATTAACAATTCCTTTCCTAAAAACCTGTAATTTATATATGAATTTGTGACAAGGTAAATGACCGGTTATTAGGCTAATTGGATGATTTTGTTGCCCAAATTGCTGCCTTCACGACTTAAATATCCGGTTAAAATTCGCTGCACATCAGGTGTGTCGGGTCGCCATTTGATTACTTCTTTGAGCGATTCAATATCACCATTGTACCAAGCTGCATCAAAAAAGCCAAACCCTAAATAATGTCCTTTATCTACATAGATAACGGTTTGCTCATTTTCAACTCTACCCTTGCCGAAAATAAAATAGGAATGTCCTTCATCACGAAATGATGCTAATGCGGTTTCTAAACGCGTATTATAATCGGTTGTTGATTCTAATTCAATACATGCACCTAAGCAATTACCCAGTTCGTAATTATAACATTCTTTTTTAACTGTTTGGAGATGACAATATTTTGCACACAATTGGAAAGTTTGCATTTTTTCATTCAAATAATTGCGTGCACTTAAATAATCGGGAAAAACTTTTTGCACCTCTTTTTTTACATTATACCGTTCGATGGCGAGATGGATATATCCTTTTTGATCGATATATTTAAAAATACAAAAGTTTCTGTCCCATTGCTTTTGCGCATTATTAAATTTCGGAAATTTCCTTTTAATTTCTTCACTTTCCAGCAATAATGCGACTAACTCATTGCCTGTAAGTGTATAGGTAATATCGTAAACAGAATTGCGTAAATCATTTTCTTTACCGTGATAATCGGCATAAGTAAAATGTCCAAAAATTCGACTGCGAATATTTTTTGCTTTGCCAACGTAAATAATTTTGCCTGCAGCATCATGAAAATAATATACGCCGCAACCGGTAGGCAGTTTTTCTAATGTGGCTTTGTCCATATTGGGCGGTAAATGTTGTTCTTTTGATGTGCGTTTTAATGCCGTTTCAAAATGTTTATCCGCATCATTTTGTAGCAACATGGTAAATATTTTGGCTGTTGCCAACGCGTCGCCCTGCGCTCTGTGCCTATTTTCTAGAGTAACACCTAAATTATCACTCAGTTTGCCTAAACTGTAACTTTTAAAGCCCGGAAATATTTTTCTGCTTAACCGAACAGTGCAGAGTTTTTTTGTTTGCAAATCGTAACCATTCTCTGCTAAATGCGATTTTAGAAAGCCATAATCAAAACCGGCGTTATGTGCAACAAATATTTTATCGTGCAACATACTGTAAATTTCTTCAGCTACATCCGAAAATTCCGGCGAATCGGCAACCATATCGTTGGTAATACCGGTCATTTGAACAATAAACTGGGGTATTTCCCGCTTCGGATTAATGAGTGAATGCCATTCGTCCACAACCTTTTCGCCATCGTGAATATAAATTGCCACTTCGGTAATGCAATTGTAACTTGCATTTGTGCCTGTGGTTTCTATATCTACAATAGCATACATGTGCCAAAATTATTGAATTAGCACAAGATGCTTATCTAAATAGAAAGTTAAATTTATGCACACATCTTATCCCAACAAAAACTCGAAATAAATAACCGGCTGCTTGTAATTTTTGCCTGCTATGCCTATCTTGCAGCATGTTGAAGCCGGTAATTAATTTTTTTAAGCTGATTTACACTGTTTATACTGCCATTGTATTTCTTACCATGGTAATAATTACGCTTCCTTTTTTCTTTATATTTTCATCGCTTTTTAAAGATAAGGCCCTCATTTGGGTGATGACATTATGCAGAATCATCTCATTTAGTTTGATGGCGTTTTGCGGTATTATTTATCGATTTCATCGCGACAAGCGTATCGACAGGAAGCGAACATATGTTTTAGTTGCCAATCATCGCTCCAATTTAGATGCGCCGGTTGCAGCTTATTCGTGGCCGGGAAAAGTGCGCTATCTTGCCAAAAAAGAACTCTTGAAAATTCCACTGCTTGCTTCCATATTTAAAGTAACCACAGTAAATGTTGACAGAAGCAGTCGCGAAGACCGACGCAAAAGTGTAGATAGATTAAAACGTTATTTAATGAATGGCGATAATATTTTTATTTTCCCTGAGGGCACAAGAAATAAAACAGGAACTGATCCATTAATCGAATTTAAAGATGGGGCGTTTTCTATTGCCATTCAAACGCAAACTCCTATCTTGCCCATGTTATATTTTAATACAGAAACAATAATGCCTAATAAATTACCATTAATGCGACCCGGCATAATTGATATTTACCAGTTCCCTCCATTTGAAGTTGCCGGATTAACAGAAGCGGATATTCCTGATTTAAAAAACAGAGTCAGGAAGTTTATGGAAGAGAAATATATTGAAATAAGCAAACATTAATATCAAAATAAATATTCACATCCTTAAATATAAAACATGAAACTAAAATTTTGCGGTGCAGCCGGAACTGTTACAGGAAGCTCACATTTAATTACACTTGAAAATGGTCTGAAAATTTTATTGGATTGCGGCTTATACCAAGGCGCTGAACCAAAATACGAAAATTTTAATAAACGTTTTTTGTTTAATCCTGCGGAGATAGATATTGTAGTATTATCACATGCACATATCGACCATTGCGGTCGCCTACCGAAGTTGGTGAAAGATGGTTTTAGAGGACGTATTTATGCTACACCTGCAACGCGAGATTTAACTGCAATTTTATTGTTAGACAGTGCACATATTCAAGAGCGCGAAAGTGCCTTTACTAATAACAGAAGGAATGATGATAATGACGAGGAACCTTTGTATGCTACTGAAGATGTTGCAATGACAATGGATTTATTCCGCACTGTTGGTTATAATCATTGGTTTGGTATTGACCCTGATGTTGATGTAATATTTAAAGATTCGGGGCATATATTAGGCAGTGCAAGCGTTACACTCAAAATTCGCCGCACCGGTAAAAAAGATTTCATTTTCGGATTTACTGCAGATATCGGTCGTCCAAACAGGCCAATTTTGCGCGACCCGGACCCAATGCCGGCTTGCGATTTTTTAATTTGTGAATCAACCTATGGCGACAGACTGCACGAAGAAAATCCTGCGGAAAAAGATCATTTTTTACGTGTCATAAAACAAACTTGTGTCGACCAAAAAGGGAAATTAATTATTCCTGCATTCAGTGTTGGGCGCACACAAGAAATTCTATACATGCTCGACCAATTAGTAAAAGATAATTTATTACCAAATGTACCTGTTTATGTTGATTCGCCATTGGCTGTTAACGCAACGCGCATTTTTGAAATGCATCCCGAGTGTTTCGACAAAGATATTTTAGATTACATGCAACATGATACCAATCCTTTTGGGTTTGAAAATTTACATTACACCCGTTCGGTAGAAGAATCAAAAAGCATCAATGCTAAACGAGGTTGTATCGTAATAAGTGCTTCCGGAATGATAAACGCAGGCAGGGTTAAACACCATGTTTTTAATGCCATCGAAAATCCAATCAATACCATTTTAATGGTTGGATATTGTGCAGAAAATACACCTGGAGGGCAACTGCTTGCCGGTGCAAACCCAATTCGATTATTTGGTGAATACAAGCAAGTAAATGCGAAAATTGAAGTGATGAGTTCTTTCTCTGCACATGGCGATTATCGTGAAATGATTGATTATTTGCATACCCAAGAGAAAACGAAATTGCGCAAGCTTATGTTGGTGCATGGCGATAAAGAAGCACTATCCGGTTTCCAAGAAAAATTACGGGCAGAAGGTTACCAAAATGTTGAAGTGCCCGAATTGGGCGATGAAGTTGATATGTAATTGGGTGATTTAAGGTAGTTAATTAAGCGATGGGAATGATATACATTAATTATCATCCTCATCTTCTTCTGCATCCTCATCCATGTTATTTAGCCAATTATTGATATAATCTTCAAGTGAAGCTAAAGTTGCATTTACATCATCAATATCAAAACCATCTTGCGTATAGTTTTCGTCTAACCAATTCAGCATTTGCTCATGGTCGGGATGTTTGTTGTCTTTAATAACTTTAAACAAGTGCTCAAATCCCGGAGCGCCGCCACAATCTTCCGGCGGACAACTTAAATTGCCTTCTATGCAAATTGGAGCGCTATAATCTGTGGCATCGGTATTAATTTTTTCGACTGTTATTTCATGTTCCCAATTATCGCCAAAATCATAAGTGTAAATCATGGTATCGTTAATATCAGAAAGCACTTCACCCAGCGTTATGGTATCGGCATCAATAACGGTTTCTTGTCCCGATGCTTCCTCCTCAAAGGCCTCTGTGGGAATACCAATTACGTAATCGTTAAATCGAAATTCAAACAAGTGAAAATTTTGCCAACCCATTGCAATTTGAATAATGTGATGGAGTTCGAAAAATGAGGTGGCATTTGAAACAATCAATCGCCTGAAAATAGGAGGCTTTGTGTCATTTATGGTAACTTTTAGTTGCAGGGTAGTTTGCATATCGCAAAATTAATGATAGAAGTAAACAAATTCTGATTTAATAGCAAATGAAATTTTATTTCGGTTAAAAAGATAACCGGACAACATATTGATATAAAATTGAACAATGGAAATTAGTGTTAATTACGTGAATCTCATTCAATCTCTACAACAAACACCACTTCAACATCAGTATCACCGGTAGCACTATTGCCATCTTTAATGTCCGGTTGGTGTTTTAATACTACTGTTATTGTTCCGGTGCTTGCTCCTTCTGTTGCAGCAATATTTATAATACCAACCGGGTTGCCATTAGCGTCTGTATCGTTATAAGCAATAGTTAAGTTTAATCCGGCACTTACCGTGTAAAAAAATTGATGGTCAACACCTTCTTCTGCTACTTCAACTGTAATATCTTCTGCAGGGCTAACGCTTTCGTTTAACAAGGTTGTTGTTAAAGTAAAATCACTATCTGCTGTTAATCTGATGGTGTCAAATTGAGTTGGTGCTGTGCCTCCCGGACCATCAATATCTCTAAATGAAAATGTACTGATATCTCCGGTTAGTGTATTTTCAAATGCAAGAGAAACAGTAGTAATTAATTCTTCTTCGTTTACAACATCAGGTACTTCTTCATCTTTACATCCGGTAAGTGTTGTTAAACCTATAATTGCTGTTGCAATGCTAAAAATAAAAAGCTTATTCGTTTTCATAATTTAAATTTTTGTTTTGTTAAATAATAATTGGAATTTTAATTCTTAACGTAATATTTCTCCCCATATCGTCAGCAAAATATCGGAACCTGTTGAGGTAATCGCGGTAGGCAACATTAAACATGTTTTCAGCTTCTACACTCCAACTGAGCATAGTTTTGTTGAAATGAATTTCGCTGCCAACAGACACTCCCGCAAGTGTATAAGCATCAGGAGCCTCCACATAGTCTTCTAATGCGTATGTTCTGGTTTGTTTAAATACATGCGTTACAGTTACACCTGCATTTAATTGCTCAATTTTGCCAAAATCTTTAAATTCGTAAGTCAATTCACCTTCAATTTTATCAGCCGGCATCATTACTACCCATTTGTTGTTAATTAAATCGCGTGCTCTTAATAATGACGTTTTAATTTCAAACAACATGGGCTCAATAATATAGTAATGCCATGAAGCATCCAATCCATAAATATTGGCATCGGTTTGTTGGTAATAAAAAACCGGAAATGCCCCGCGAATAGTTAATTCCGGTGGGAGAGAAGGTTGCAAATAAATAAAATTGCGCATAAAATTATTGTATATTCCTACATCAAAAAACATTTTTTGTGTTTCATATTCCAATCCGAAAATTGCTTGTATAGAACGCTCTGTTTTTAATGTTGGGTCGCCATATTCAAGTGCTGCTGCCCCATGGTGTAAACCATCGCTGTATAACTCGCTTATAGCCGGTGCACGCCATGCCGAACTTACATTTAAATTAATGGAAGTATGCTTTTTATTGAAATAAGTAGTCCCTAAATTCCAGCTTAAATTGCTGTAATTATGTTCAGTGGTTTGCAAAACATTGTTCTCATAATAAAATGCCTGCATCCAACGGTAATCATATCGAAGTCCTGCTTCTAACGTCCATTTATTCAATTGATACTTTTCTAATGCGAAGACTCCACCTGAATAATTTTTGAAATTCGGAATAAAAGTGCTGTACCGCGTAACATTTTGCTGATTCATTCCGCTGATGCCAACCGAACCACTGAAGTTATTTACTTTGTGATGTTGCCATTCTGCTTCTGCAGTTAATGTGCCAATCTCAAAATACAATGAAGGTAGATTTAATGCTGCAACGCTATCGTTATAAGGAAGGCGACTATCAAACTCACTTCGGAAATTATTTTGCCAAGCAACAGTTGCAATAAAATTACCCAGTTTGTCGCTGTGATAAACTGATTTTGATTTTACTAAATAATGACTAACTAATTGGTACGGCCTACCTATGGCGTAAGAAAAACCTGATGTAATTAATGGCGTATCTGATGCAAATGCAGTTTCCAGGTCAGTTAAATTGCCAATATGCGATGCAGCAAATATCCCGATTTTTGTATGGAAATAACTATAATACAACTCCGATGTAAAATCATTTTTGTGATAAGCAGTTGTTATGGAATAATTGGCTTCATTATAGGATGTATTTACCAAATAATAATTCGGCGTTTTTACAAATCCTTCCTTTTTTAACGAACCTTGAATGCGCCAGCTAATCGGATTAAACGATTTTGGTTTTCCTTGCATCATGCCGGCAATGGCACCACCTTGTGTATTGCTTAAACCCACCATTTGAATAACTGCTGAAACACCTGCTGTATCAGGCATGTCGGCTGCATCAACTATAATTACACCACCCATTGCATCGCTGCCAAATTTTACGGCTGCTGCACCTTTTATAACCGTAAATTTATTAGCAATAAATGGGTCTATTTCCGGCCCGTGTTCATTTCCCCATTGTTGACCTTCTTGTCGAACTCCATTATTCATTATGAGAATTCTGTTGCTGTGTAATCCATGAATTACCGGTTTTGATATACTTGAACCTGTTTGAATGCTGTTCACTCCTGTAACGCCTTTTAAAGCAGCACCTAATGTTTTTCCCGAAATGGCTTCAAGTGCGGCACCTTCAATATAATCTACCGTTAATGTACCTCGGTAACTATTAAATTGTTCGTTAACAACTATTGCGGTAAGCTCCTCATCTTGATGGTTTAATCGAAATTCGCGGAATAAGGAATTGGACATCTCCACAAAAAAAGTATCTGTTGCACAACCAACATGCGAAATATAAACTGTGAAATTTCCGGCACACATATTATTGAATGCAAACTTGCCATTCTCGTCACAAACTGTTGCCAGTTGGGATTCTTTTATATAAATAGTTGCATAAGCAAGCGGCTCTTCGTGCTTCAAATCGGTGACTCTGCCCGACAATGAAAAAATGCAATCGGGGTTTTGCGCTTGAAGATATATACCATTAAAAATGGCTATAATTAAAATAGAATACAATTTCATTTAAATAAGATAAATTGACATACATGCAGTAATACGGCATGCAATAAAAATTAGGTGTAATTATAATTTACACTAGGGCGGGAGGGCCGCGTAACGATAAGGTGCTCGTTTGCTTGGGTAGATATATTTCCGGAACACCATTGAGCACTATCGTAAAATATTCAAATGAAATGCCGACGTTGGTATTTACTTCAGTTGTAAAATAGGCAGTGAAATTAAAATGACAAAACAAGCAATATTTGTAGCTGTCAATTGCTGCAACTGGATGATGGGTTAATTCATCTTCACCGTCAACATGTTCAACGCAAGAAACGGGGTTATGCTGCACGAAACTATGCAACAAATCTTTGCCATTGATGGTTAAAATTACCATCAGCAAAGCTGCAGCCAATAAAAATCGTGCATTTCTGAGTTTGCGCAACATCAACTGTAAAATTAATTAAAAAGGAGATAATAGATTCATTACATCGCCATTTTCAATTGATTCCTTATTAATTAGGGCTTTTCTTAACATCCTTTAACCTGTTTTAACCGGTCATTATCAGGTTTCAATGCCGTAAAATGTATCTTTGCGCCGTTAAACCAAACCTAACAATGAAAAAAATCTTATTAGCATTAGTAATTCTTACAACAATGGCATTTGCCGCATGTAAGAGCACAAAGTCTGCCGATGAAGCGGCTTACAGCCCATTCGACAGTACTTCACTTGACAGTACAGTAAAAGCAGGCGACGACTTCTTTGCCTGGGTAAACAACAAATGGCTTGAGTCGAATCCAATTCCTGCCGACAAGGCGAGTTTTGGCAGTTTCCATACTTTGGATGACAACAGCTTAAAAACATTGCGTGTTTCTATGGAAAAAGCATCGAAAGAAACAGCAGCCAAAGGAAGCAACACACAAAAAGTTGGCGATTTTTGGACAAGCGGAATGGATACCGTTGCCATTGAAAAAGCAGGTATAGAGCCGATTAAACCATGGTTAGATAAGATTAGTGCTATCAGCACAACTGACGATTTAATCAAGACAATCGCACAAATGCACAAAACATACACATTTGCCATGTTTACGAATTGGGTTGGACAGGATGATAAAAATTCTGCCGATGTAATCATGAATATGTGGCAAGGTGGTCTTGGCTTACCTGAGCGCGATTATTATTTAGCTCAAGATGCTCAAAGCAAACAAATTAGAGCAGATTATGTCAATCACGTAAAAAATGTGTTTGTGTTAATGGGTGTTGATGAAGCAAAAGCAACTGCTAATGCAAATACCATTATGACCATCGAAACAGCATTGGCAAAGGCGAGCATGGATCAAGTTACAATGCGCGATCCAAATGCAATTTATCACAAAATGAGTGTTGATGAATTGGCTAAAATGACGCCAAACATGAACTGGAAATTATACTATTCAGAATTGCAAACTCCTGAATTTAAAACCGGCTTAAATGTTGCCCAGCCTGAATTTTACAAGGCGTTAAACGGCATGGTGAAATCCGTTAAAATGGACGATTGGAAAACTTATTTAACCTATCATTGGGTTGATGGCGTTTCTCCATACCTAAGCAGCAGTTTTGTAAGTGAAAACTTCGATTTTCACAGTAAAAAATTAAATGGTATTGAACAAAATAAGCCAAGATGGAAACGCGTAGTAGAAACTGCCGATTTCTGTTTAGGCGAAGCTTTAGGTGAAGAATATGTAAAAACTGCCTTTTCGCCTGAAAGCAAAGAGCGCATGCTCGTTATGGTTGACAATATTAAAGCGGCCTTCGGCGAGCGCATTAAAACATTAGATTGGATGACCGACAGCACCAAAGAGCAAGCATTAAATAAATTAAGCACGTTTACGGTTAAAATCGGATATCCTGATAAATGGAGAGATTACAGCAAACTTGAAATCGACAACGGTCCCTATGTATTGAACGTAATTCGCAGTGCCGAGTTTGAAGCAACCCGCAACTATGCAAAAATTGGTCAGCCGGTTGATAAGAATGAATGGGGTATGACACCACAAACGGTGAATGCCTATTACAATCCTTCCAATAACGAGATTGTATTCCCTGCTGCCATCTTACAACCACCTTTCTTCGACCCTAAAGCTGATGATGCCGTTAACTATGGCGGAATTGGTGCCGTAATTGGTCACGAAATTACACACGGATTTGACGATCAAGGTCGTATGTATGATGCAAAGGGTAACTTACAAATGTGGTGGAAAGATCAAGACAACACCAATTTTGTTGAACGTGCAAACAAAGTTGTTGAGCAATTTAATAACTATTGTCCTTTAGACAGCGTTTGCATAAACGGTAAATTAACCTTAGGAGAAAACATTGCCGATTTTGGTGGTATTACTATCGCCTACCAGGCATATACAATGACTGAAGAGTTTAAGGCAGGCAAAGCCATTGCAGGATTTACACCTCAGCAGCGTTTCTTTATTGGTTTTGGTCGCATTTGGGCAGGTCAATACCGCGAAAGTGCCATGCGCACTCAATTGTTAACTAACGTGCACAGTCCCGGCAAATGGCGTGTTAACGGAACACTGGTAAACATACCTGAATGGTATGAAGCATTTGGCATTAAAGAAGGAGATAAAATGTATTTACCGGTAGCTGATAGAGCTAAGATTTGGTAAACACTATTTTTTGATATTTTTTAAAGAGCTCCATTTTGGGGCTCTTTTTTTGTGAAGTATTTTGATGCCTCAAATTTGTAAATGCTACCATTTTCTTCGGAAGCAACCTTATCTTTATCCTGAAAAAATTTATCAACTATGACTAAAATAAAATCACACAAGTCACTTTTTGTGGCCATGCTGTTAACCGTGAGCGCCACAGGAGTTTTCGCACAAGCTCCATCTGCAACGCCTGTTCTGGATGTACAATACACCATGAATGCTTTTGATGGCACCAATGCAACAGCCGTTGTTTACGTGCCCGGAAAAGATCTTTACGTTACGGTAATTGCCGGCAATAACGATTTCCCG
>JANMLV010000208.1:0-2641 GCA_031372705.1 Bacteroidota bacterium
TTCCGGTGTGAGTTCCCCGATAGGGTCATCGCCTTTTCCTTTCCCATTTATTAAATTCCAATAATCATCAAACGCATAAAAACCCATTATATCTGTTGCCCAACCAAGATTACATTCATTACCCATTTCTACACCAACAACGTGCACACTGGTTACACCATTACCGCCATCACTTTTGGGGTCGGGGTTCTGTAAATAGTCAATTATTTGTTTACATTGTGCAGCTGATTCGCTAATTATATTTAAATCGACAATTACATCAACTGTATAATCCCCGCGTTTTTGTATGGTATCGATTAAAGCAATAAATTGATCGATGTATTGTTGTTGTTGGTGAGCAGGAATGTTGGTTTCTTGTTCAAGGTATTTTTCATATAATTTCACAAAATCAGATGTATAGCCAATGTCCATCCATGTGTTGCAATCGTTGCAAGTAGTATCTGTAAGGTCATCGAATATTGAATCCATGAAATCCGGATTATCAGCCTCAATACTTCCGTCAGTAACATCATAATACCGTATTATTTCTTTAATATCATACCTATAACCTTTAATTGGGTCGAGCACACCAAAAGGCGCCACTTCGTCTTTGTAAGGCAATAAATGCATCCATCTGCTGCTGGCTCCACCCGGAAAACGCAGCACTTTTGGTTTCAAGTCTGCCATCCAATTCCATGCATTAGGGAAATTTACATTGTCGGAATCTTGCGGTAAATGTTTTGGCGTAAACATGCCTTCAACATGAATACCAAAAAATCCGGGAGCAACAGTTTTGGTTATGACGCCCGGTGTTATAGTGATGTCTTTATTTACATCAAACAATCGAAGTGCCAAGGTGTCGTTTAGTGTATCGCTTCCGGCAAGCGTTGTGTCGTCATACAAAACAAATAGGGTATCTAAGCCTGCCAAATTAAGTGCAATTGTGTCACCAACTTCAAAACTACTTGTCGTATCAAAAGTTTCAGGGATTGAATCAGGATTTATTAGTAAATTATTTTCGGTTGTATCGTTTTTAAAACTAAAAATTGAATTAGTGTTACTGCTTGCGTATGCTAAGGCTAAAGAGGCAATTAAAATCGAAAAAAGTCCAATTTTGTTATGGGTAGCAAATGTGTTATTGTTTTTCATACAAATAATATTATATGTTAGATAAATAATTTTGAAAAATGTATAAAAAACACCTTCGTCTGCGCTTATTTAAACAAGCAAACGAAATTCGTCTGGGTAGGTTTATCTTTGTAATATCGTGAATGCCATTGTAAGCCATTGGTTATAACGATTGAAGGATGCGATTAATTTCATATAAAAATGCGCATTACAAATCAAATGCCATTGCCAAGTTTAGGTATCCTGACAACGAACGCCAAGGAAATATTTCTACTGAGCGCGTGGTAACATCCGTAAATGTAGTAGTAGGAATGGCGACATTTGCATTTTCGCTCATGATTCCAATTTTTACACTGTATATAGAATTGCCTGATTTAAAAACATCGCAATTAACGCCTATGTTTAAATTAGAACCAATTGCCAATCCGGCATCGGTGCGCACAGAAACGCTTGCTAATTCGGTTTCTGAATTCAATTGCAGTTCGGGCACTCTAACACTTGAAACACCATAATGTAAATAGGTTGAAATAACCGGAAGTTTGCCGTTGTCAATTAATGTGAAATCTAAGCCGATTGACATACCTGTAGATAAATACGTGCCGCCATTATAACTTGCCAGTGTAATATTATTATCCTTATAGTATTGTTTCATCCCTTCAAAATCTTCTCCGGCGTGCAGTTTAGCGAAAGGCGACAGTTGCAACCCCACTTTACCGAAATCGATAGTATAGGTAAAACTACCGTTAAATCCCGCTTCTTTAGCTGCGATATTTAAATCATTGTCTGATTGCGGGAAGAGATAATTTACGCCCATTGCAAAAGCAATACGGTGTTCGGAGTCGGATGTGTTTTCCTGCGCATTTGCTTTTATAAGCAAGGTCAGAAGGATGGAAAGGGTAATACAATTTTTCATATCGGTTTAGTTTAATTGGAAACACATTAAGAAATATCTATCAGCGACATAGCATTTTCTTTGCACGCTATCGATAACAATATTATTTAAGAATGAATTATTATTGCTTGGGCTAATTGTAGTATTTGGTGTGCTCATGCTCCAGTATTGGTGACCATCATTAATATCAATAGCACGCAATTTACCATCATTTCCTGTAATATTATAAATTATACCATCGTGACAAACCAAGTCATACGGAGATGTGCCGCAATCATTATTTTCCCAAATTAATGTTCCTGTTTCCGGATTTAAAGCACATAAATAATTCCCGGAGGCTCGCACAATTAATTTATTTTCTGCTACTAATAAATTAGACATCAGTAAATCTCCGGCTGCTCCTTCAGCAATCCATGTCCACAAAATTTCACCCGAAGCTGCGTCTAAGCAATACAATGTATAACCACCTTTAAAATAAATTTTATCTTGATAAATTACCGGAGGATATACACAACTATTGCCATGAAAATCGATATCATCCTGTTCCCAAATTATGGAATCGCCCGATAAATTATATCCATACAAATCAATTTTGCCATCATAAACCGGTGTGCTTGTCCACTGTCGATTTTGAAAAAATAA
>JANMLV010000236.1:0-10386 GCA_031372705.1 Bacteroidota bacterium
TCACTGTCGTTCTGGTGTTTTTCTGCAATTACCGAGAAAATAAATGCGCCACTTTCTGCAACTGTAAAGCTGCCAAATTCAGTAAAAATATTTGGGCAGCCAACATTTTCTTCCTCACAAGTTTGTTTTATCTTGTTCAGAATTTCTTCGGCCATGTATGCATAATCGTATTCGAAACCTAATGAATTGCGGAATGGCCATCCACCACCAATATTCAGCGAATCTAATTCGGGACAAACACGTTTTAATTCAACATATACTTTCAACAATTTAGAAAGCTCGTTCCAATAATAAATATTGTCTTTAATGCCGCTATTAATAAAAAAGTGCAGCATTTTTAATTTGAATTTCGGATTCGGTTTTATTTTGGAGAGATAAAAATCTTTAATCTCTTTATATCGTATACCTAAGCGAGAAGTATATAATTGAAATTCCGGTTGCTCTTCTGCTGCAATCCGAATGCCTAAATCACAATCGTAAATAATTGTATTTTCATAAGCATCCAGTTCTTCCATATTATCGAGCACCGGCATAATATTAAAATCAAGATTGGCCAATTTACTGATACGCTGTGTGTAAATTTTCGTTTTAAAACCATTGCACACAATTAAGGTATCTTTATTCAACATCTTGTTTAAATACAACTTTTCGATAATATCGATATCGAACGCTGAAGATGTTTCCAGATAAATATCGTTTTTTAATGCCTCAATGAGCACATGCGCAAAGTGCGAACTTTTAGTGCAGTAGCAATAATTGTATTTCCCGGGGTAATTCAGCTTGGTAATGGCATCATTAAAATACTTCTTTGCCAGTTGAATGTTTTCTGAAATTTTGGGCAAATACGTAATGCGCATCGGCGTTTCATATTCCTCAATCAGTTGTTTAAGGGGGATACCATTGAAGTATAAATAGTTGTTTTTCACTTCAAATCCATCCTGCGGAAAGTAGAATGTCTGCTGGATGAGATCAAGGTAGGTGTTTTTCAATTTTCAGTCGTTCGTTTTAATTGTGACGCTATAAATTTTTCTAGCAGTGCAAAAATAATAACTTTGCATATATGAAACGTGTAAAAGTGATATCAGTTAACAGCGAACTGGGTGCAGGCACCCGTGGCGCAGGATTGGGCTTTGATGCTATTCGGGTTGCAGCATGGACTAAGGGCAGCACCTACTTCAAAGAGCACCCTCCCGTGATTCTGCAAAGCAATAACGATGATGTGCTTGACGATATCGGCACGGCATACTCCGTAAAAATTCAATTTATCGTGGAGATGTACAACAAAATCGCCGAAATGATAGTCGATTGCATGAAAAAGAAGGAATTTCCGGTAATAATTTCCGGCGACCATAGCAATGCCGGTGGCACTATTGCCGGTTTAAAAATGGCTTTTCCAAAAGATACCCTTGGTGTAATTTGGATTGATGCGCATGCCGACCTCCATTCGCCATACACAACGCCGTCGGGCAACCTGCATGGTATGCCATTGGCAGCATCTACGGGGTTAGACAACAAGGTTTGTCAAATAAACCAACCGGAGAAAAAAACGATAGAAGCATGGGAAAAGTTGAAAAAAATTGGGGGTATTTCGCCAAAAATCACGTTTAAAGACCTTATTTACATCGCAGCGCGCGATATGGAAAAACCGGAAAGATTTATACTTAAAAAGAACAATGTGCGCATTTACTCCGTGCAAAAAATGCGTGAAACCGGAATTCAATTTGTAATTGAAGATGCAATGAAGCGCCTTAGCCATTGCGATAGAATATATGTTTCATTTGATGTTGATAGCATGGATGCAAACGTATCGCGCGGAACCGGAACGCCTGTTAAAAGCGGTTTATACGAAAGTGAAGCATTTCAATTGGTTACCTGCCTAGCTAAAGAACCAAAGGTTTGCTGCATGGAAATAACGGAAGTAAATCCAACTTTAGATAATAAAAAGAATATGATGGCTGAAATTGCATTAGAAATTCTGGAGCAATTCACCACTGAAATAGAAAAAAGACTATGATTGAACTCGTGGCGCAACTCAAATCAGATGCAGTTGCAGTGGTAAATGAATTGTATGGACAGCAAGTTGATGCAACAATAATTAAAATTGATAAAACGCCACCGGAATTTGTTGGCGAATTAACATTGGTAATTTTTCCTTTTGTAAAAATCAGCCGCAAGAACCCGGAAGTAACAGCTCAAGAAATTGGGCTGGCACTGAAAACAAAAAATCAGCATATCGCAGATTTTAATGTTGTTAAAGGATTTTTGAATATTAGTTTCACCGATAGTTATTGGATTAATGTTTTAAAGGACATTCAATCACAAAAACAATTTGGCACTTTACCCAATACCGGAAAAAATATTGTGCTGGAATATTGTGGCCCGAATACGAACAAACCATTACATCTTGGTCACGTTAGAAATGTCTTGCTAGGATATGCAACGGCTAACATTTTATTAGCTGCAGGAAATACAGTACATAAAGTAAATATTTTAAACGACAGAGGAATTGCCATTTGCAAAAGCATGATTGCATACCTGCAAAATGGAAATGGCTCCACTCCTGCTTCTACCGGAATAAAAGGCGATCATTTTGTCGGTAAATATTATATTGAATATGCAAAAATTCACGAAGCAGAATTAAATACATTAATTGCATCCGGAAAAACAAAAGAAGAAGCTGAAAAACAAACACCAATATATTTAGCTGCACAAGAAATGTTGCTGAAATGGGAAGCGGGAGATGAGGCTACGATTGACTTGTGGAATAGGATGAACAATTGGGTATACGAAGGCTTTGCCATTACGTATAATAAAATTGGAATCGATTTTGAAAAGGAATATAAAGAAAGTGAATTTTATTTGCACGGTAAAAAAATGGTGCAGGAAGGATTAAATTCCGGTGCATTTTTTAAGAAGGAAGATGGAAGTATTTGGGTTGATTTAACAGATGAGGGATTAGATCAAAAAGTGTTATTGCGCGCCGACGGAACCAGTGTATATATTACACAAGATATGGGTGTTGCCCGCGCGCGTTATGCCGATTTTAAAATGGATACTTCTGTATATGTTGTTGCCAACGAGCAGGATTATCATTTTAAAGTATTAAAATTGGCTCTAAAAAAATTAGGTGAGCCTTATGCAGATGGCATTTATCATTTAAATTACGGCATGGTAGATTTACCGGAAGGCAAGATGAAAAGCCGCGAAGGCACAGTAGTTGACGCCGATGATTTAATGAGCGAAATGGCACTTGAATCGAAAGAATTTTTAGCAACTTCGGAAAAATCTGCGGGATTTACTGATAGCGAAAAAGAAATTTTAGCGAATCAAATCGGAATGTCTGCTTTAAAATATTTTATTCTTAAAGTTGATCCTAAAAAAAGAATATTATTTAATCCGAAAGAGAGTATCGATTTACACGGCCATACAGGTCCGTTCATTCAATATAGTTATGCGCGTATACAATCCATTTTCAGAAAATTGACCGAAAGCGGTAAAACAACATTTTCAATTACTTCGCATAATTTATTACCTGCCGAGAAGTCGTTAATTGTACTCTTAAATCAATATCCCGGAACGGTTCAAACTGCTGCTGAAAATTATTCGCCGGCTGAAGTTGCTAATTATATTTATGCATTGGCAAAACAATTCAACTCATTTTACGCTGAATATTCTATTACCAAAGCAGAAGATGAAGAGAAACTGCACTTGCGTGCAGCCATGGCTCAAATTACAGCGTATGTTTTAAAACATGGGTTGAAGTTGTTGGGGATAGAGAGTCCTGAGCGGATGTAATCATGATAAATGATGGCATAGATTTGAGCAATTTATCATATTAAAAAAGCCTGACGATGGGAAATCGACAGGCTTTTAATTTTATGTTGGTCTGTGTTTAATTGAAATCAATCCGCACCATCCGTTGCAGCAACAGACACTGCTATATCTCCAATATTATTTCCCACTTCAACACCGGTTTCGCAATCGAAACGCCAGTGAATACGAGAATAAATTCTTGAATTGGAAGCATCTTTTGCATAGCTATCGAATAAACTTGCTTCAGCAGGGAACACATATCCTAAAACAGTTGCAGCAGCGGCTGAGAAGGTTGAGTGGCCTGAAGTATATGAAGGGAAATTAGGTACTCCAAATAAGCAAACTAAACCCTCATTACCTTGAGGAGGACGCGGATACATGTAATAATATTTTGTATCCCAGCAGCTTATACCGGCATCCATCATTGCTGTATTCATGTATGCAAAGGTTCTTGCTGTTTGCAATGGATTTTGACGATAGCTTATCATATAATCAATTGCTATTCTACCCCAGTGTCCCGCAGGTGTATAGGTGCCAAAACCATCAGCCCAGAAATAGGCTATTTCTTCTTGCTCACGTGTAGCATTATCTACTAAATCCATTAACTCATTTTTAGCTGTTTCGTATTCCGCAGAACCGGCTGCAGGAGGTGGTCCGGGACGAACAGATTCAGGGTTACCAATCCACCAAGTTTTAACTTTACCGTATTGAGGTGTAATACCAACCGGACGTTGCGGCACTTCAAGGTTTTCCCAATGCGACCATTGACTGCCCCAAAGCGCATCTGCGTTTGTTTCATAAGCAGCATAGGTAGCAGCATCAACTTGTGCATATTTCATGCTGTCGTTTGCTGCACGTGCTTTGTACTGACGGAAAACAAATCCCCCAATATCATCTCCCGCAACTAAATCGCTTTCAACGTTCATGCCTGCCCACTTGCGTGATTCGCGGCAATCTGCTGCTAAACCGTTAATGTAATCTACCTCTAAAGGGAAAAGGAACTTCAACATTTCAGAAGAAACTTCAGCAATTGCTGCATCTTCTGATGGGTATGAAGGCAAATTATTATCAGGATAAGCCGGTGTTATTGAAGCATCAACTTTATATGGAGCCTGGCGATTATAAGTATACTTATAGTTCCAAGTTGTAATTAATACATCATATTGTGCTGCTGCTAAATAGGCATAAGCACGCACAGCATAAGGTGGATGTGCAAACGGGAAATAAGGATAAACAGATGGGTTAGCAGCACTTGGCGCGCCATAAGAACCATCTTCATTTGGTGAAGGCGCGAGGTTATATTTTGCAACTAATTCTTGTGCAATTTCCATCCAACGGATTACCGTATTATTTCCCCAATAATCAACTGCTTCCTGCTCATCGGCAGTTAGTGCGTTATTGTAAGATTTAACTTCATCTAATTCTGTAAGATATGCATCAGAGGTAACATCGGCAGGTATTGCAATTGCAGTATCAGCGCCGCTTGTAAGTAAAATCGGGTCCCAAGTACCGCCGTCTTCGTCTAACGATGCATAGGTATAAGATTCGAAACCTGTATATTGAGGTAAATCTTTTTCGCAAGATTGGGTAAGCAACATGCCTGAGGCTGCGAGCATACCGAAAAATATTTTTGTAGTAGTTCTTTTCATGTTATTTTGCTTCAGGGGTTGTAGATGATTTATCTGCTTTATCACGTGCATTCCACAAACCGAATTGGTATGAAACACCACCACCAATCATCATTGATTTACCAACGTTGCGGCCAGATAAAGTATAATTTGAATTAAAATGTACTGCCAAACCTTTGATGCCTAAGTCGTAATAATCAGCGTTTAAGCCAACACGCATAGCTTCCATGTCGTTTGAAGGAAAAGCACCATCTTGGCGACGAATATCAAAACCGCCAAAAGTGTTCAAACCTGAAAGTTGACCTTCAACCTTAAATTTCTTGCTATCAGTTATGTAACCTAATGTAACATTATAATCTAATGCATCCGGCATATCTACCTCATCGGTATAATAGCCTGAAGTAGTGTAATAATAGCTGCGATCTAAAAAGGCATTACCGCGCAAATGATAAGCTGCATCAACGCGACCATACATACCAATTTCTGCATCATATTGAATAATTCCTCTAAAAATACCATCCGGGCAACCTAAACCGATTGCAAAAGGATGCTCAGGAACGTAATTAGAAGCAGGAATAATGAAACCTGCACTTCCTAATAATTTAATATTACCCGGACCCATTTTATGCTCATAAATAAGGCCTTTTAGGAAGAAGCCTGCATCTTGAATGCCTTTGTCGCCTGCAACAACACCGGCTGAAGGGCTAGTTGAAATGTAAGGGAGCATAGCTAAAAAATTAACTCGATCCATTATTCCAAGCATAAATCCTGCAGTATATGCATGAGTAGTGAGTGTGCCAATGTTGCCATTATCACGGAGGGAATCGCCCTCCCAGTATTCGCTCCAAGAAGAATTGTTGTAGTGTAAGTCGAAACAAATTTCACCCGGCTTCATCATAACTGCATCAGAAGTAGTCTGCGCATTTAAATGACCCAAGGCTACCGTTGTAACGAACAGTAATGTTGTTGATTTGAGTAGTCTGTTAAAAAACATAAATAGTGGATTTTTGAGCAAATGTATATAATAGCAATTGCAGCGCGCGTTCCCTTTACACTAGTTTTAAAGTGTGTTGCTTGTATTTAAGAAACTTTAGCAAACCAAGCGACTTTATTTGGTTGAGTTCAAGAATATCAACGGTGACTTGCATCTTCTTTCTACAAGACTTTAATCATTTATTGCTACTAATACTCAACTTACCTTAGAAACTGATTAAAAATCACAACTATGATTCAAGATACTATGGTTTCACCCGCATCCAAGCATGCAGGCACCACTCAAAACAAATTCGTTTATGCCTTTGATGAAGGCGATGGAAAAAACAAGCAATTGCTTGGTGGCAAAGGCGCTAACTTGTGTGAAATGACGCAAATTGGGTTGAATGTTCCTCCCGGATTTGTTATCAGCACCGATGCTTGCTTAACCTATCTGGCAACTGAAAACCATGCATTACCTGCAGGTTTGATGGATGAAGTGCGGTTACAAATGGCAAAAGTGGAAGCCAAATCAGGTAAAAAGTTTGGAGATGTTCAAAATCCTTTGCTGGTTTCTGTTCGCTCAGGTTCAGCTATGTCGATGCCGGGAATGATGGATACCATCTTGAACCTTGGGTTAAATCACTCTACTTTGCAAGGATTAATAGCACAAACGCAAAATGAAAGATTTGGATATGATGCTTATCGCCGATTCATTCAGCTATTTGGTAAAGTAGCTTTAGGTGTTCCGGAAGAGAAGTTTGATGCACACTTTGAAGCAATTAAACATCGCGCCGGCGTAAAAGCAGATATCGGATTAAAAACCGAAGACTTGAAGGAAATTTGCAATCTCTTTTTTGGAGCCGTTAAAGAACATACCGGCAAGGCATTCCCATCAGATGTATACGAACAATTGGAAATCGCCATAAAAGCAGTTTTCACTTCGTGGATGGGCAAACGCGCAATCGACTATCGTCGCGAGTTCAAAATAACTCCTGAAATGGCTAATGGAACAGCAGTTAATATAGTTACCATGGTGTTTGGTAATATGGGTAACGACAGCGCAACCGGTGTAGGCTTTACACGTGACCCCGGAACAGGAGAAAATGTGATGTTTGGGGAATACCTTGTAAATGCTCAAGGAGAAGATGTAGTTGCCGGAATTAGAACACCAAAAGCGGTGGCTTTGCTAGAAGCAGAAATGCCGATTCAGTATAAGCAACTCGAAGAACTTAGGGATAAACTGGAAACCCATTATCGGGAGGTTCAGGATTTTGAATATACTATTGAAAAAGGCGTGTTGTATTGTTTGCAGACCCGAAATGGCAAAATGAACACAACAGCAATGGTGCGCACATCTGTTGAGATGGCAAAATCAGGCATTATTACCAGAGATGAATCGCTATTGCGAATTAAACCCGAAATGTTGGAGCAATTACTGCATCCGCGTTTAGATAGTTTGCATAAACAAGCGCCATTAGCACAAGGATTGCCTGCAAGTCCGGGTGCTGCTTCAGGTCACGTTGTTTTTGATGCAGACCGCGCTGAATTGTTAGGCCATGCAGGAGAAAAGGTGATTTTGGTAAGAGAAGAAACTAAGCCTGAAGATATTCATGGATTTTTTGCAGCTCAAGGTATTTTAACCAGCCGAGGTGGTAAAACATCGCATGCTGCAGTTGTGGCAAGAGGAATGGGAAAACCATGCGTTGCGGGAGCAGAAGGCATTCAGGTGGATGTGAAATTGCGCCAAGCAACCATAGGAGAAAAGGTATTGCATGAAGGTGATTACATAACTATTGATGGTGGAACCGGATTCGTTTACCAAGGAATCATTCCAACAGCAGAACCAACGTTTTCTGATGAATTGAAACTGTTGCTAAGCTGGGCAGATGAAGTTGCTCAAATGAAAGTGTTCGCCAATGCCGACACACCTGATGCAGCCAAAAAAGCCTTGCAATACGGTGCAATGGGTATTGGTTTATGTCGCACCGAGCGTATGTTTAACGGTGTCGACCGTCTTCCAATAGTTATTGAGATGATTTTGGCGGAAAACACTGCCGAACGCGAGAAAGCACTTAACCGATTGCTGGCTATACAAAAGCAAGATTTTAAAGAAATATTAATAACAATGGCTCCGCGTCCGGTTACCATTCGGTTACTTGACCCGCCAATACATGAGTTTTTACCAAGTGAAGAGGTGTTGAAAGATGAAATTATCAATCTCCGTCACCTAAAAGAAACTGCAGGTGGTGTAAGTAATTTATTTAACAGCCTTCGTTTATTGAATGCCGACCCCGATTTGGCAAAAGCGTCCGCTTATCCGTTCACCGATAAAGGCTTGGAGCTCATAGACCAGGCAATAATTAAAAAAGAGCAAATGCTTAAAAAAGTGCATGAACTTTATGAAGTTAACCCTATGCTCGGCCACAGAGGTGTTCGATTAGGATTAACCTATCCAGAAATTTATAAGATGCAAATTCAAGCCATTTTAGAAGCCGCCGGCGAATGTCAAAAGGTTGGCATTGATGTACGTCCGGAGATTATGGTGCCTCAAGTATGCAATGAAAAGGAAATTGAACATGTAAAAGTGTTTGTAGATAACATTAGACAAAATATTGATAATGAATTAAATATAAAATTATCATACAAATTTGGGACTATGATTGAGGTGGTAAGAGCATGTATGCAAGCGGGTGAAATAGCAAAACAAGTTGAGTTCTTTTCATTTGGTACTAACGACCTCACTCAAGCCACATTCTCGTTTTCACGAGAAGATGCTGAGAACAAATTTTTACCGTTTTACACTCAAAATGGCATCTTAAAAGACAATCCGTTTGAGGTATTAGATGTTAAAGGTGTAGGCCGATTAATGGAATTTGCAGTAAACGACGGTCGCGCGAGTCACCCCGGCTTAAAAATCGGTATATGCGGGGAACATGGTGGTCAGCCTGATTCTATTGCTTTCTGCAATTACTTGGGCTTAAATTATGTTTCTTGCTCAGGACCAAGGGTTCCGGTTGCCAGGTTAGCTGCTGCGCAGGCGAAGCTGGGTGCTTCAAAATATAGTTCGAATTAATAGTATAATAACCAACAGCCAAGTATCGAGCGGATATTCGTAAAAGGATATCCGCTTTTGTTTTGATAATGGAGCGACAAAATAGGGTGTTGACAGAATGGCAGCCACCGTGGAACATAGCAAATTGCAGTCAAAACAGCGTGTCAATAAATTTGACATACGATTTTCAGTCAATTTTTATACTAAATTTAATTACTCATATATTATTGATTATCAACTATTTATGAAATTTAACTATAAATTCAACTAAGTTAATATGACCGATTGTAATTGCACTTATTGTTATTAAAACAATTCAAACTAAATTGTCTATCAGCATCCATTTTCAATACTTTGTTAGGTGTATCGCCTAAACAGAAGGACTAATAAATTCGCTGCCGGAGTTTGCGGTTCCATCTCCCGAAGGGTAAAAAATTAAAAACCCCCAACCTGCCCTATGGCAAAAATGGAGGTTGTTTTTAGTTGTGTTTTGTGCTACCTGCTATTAGAATACTTTGTATCCGTACCAAATCCTTCTTTCTTTATTGTAAAAGAAAGCTCTGTTATTAGTAAAGGAGAATGCGAACCAATCGTTCATTGGAGCCGTCTCCGGAACTTGAACGGTTGCTGTTACATTACCACTGCGGTTAAAAAACACCAATTTAGCATCAACGTAGTCTAAACAAACGAACTCATAACCTGAAACACCGGTATATCCCAGCGCATAAGGGTTAATATTGCTTGTGGAAATGCTACTCCAGTTTAAGGTGATAGAACTCGTTTTAGATGGTTTTTTACGAGAGTAGGCAACAATCTTGTCCATTTCGGCACTAAGAAAAACAACTGCTTTTTTGCCATAATCGAATGTACCCACCGATTGAAAATCGGGTTGGTTTTGTCCTGTCATAATGGAAGTAT
>JANMLV010000252.1:0-4834 GCA_031372705.1 Bacteroidota bacterium
TTTATTAAAGAATTTCTCTTCATCAATATTCCATGCTGCACCTACAGAGTAAAAACTACCATACCTATTATTAATACCGAAACGTGATGAACCATCTCTTCTAAAAGTTCCACTTAAATAATATTTTTTCTTATAGGCAAATTGCGCATTAGAAAAATAGGATTCAAATGAATAATCAAATTTTGATGAACTGATAAAAACAGGTACTGCTGCAGCAGAAAGTACATTTATAAATGTGTTTGGCGGATAGCTTTCTCCGTACGCCGATAATATTTTTGCCTTCGATTGCTGTGCTTCATGTCCAACCTTTAAATCCATCTCTAATCGATTGTCCATGAATGATTTATTATAATCAAATAGATTAGTCCAAGTCCAATTATCAATATCAGTATAACTGCCTTGACCTGAACCGCCCACTGCATCGCCATCGCCATAAAAAGGATTGATATATAGAAATTCGTCTGTGTAATTTTGATCAGTACTGATGCGGGTAGAGAATTTTAAATTTTTAATCAATTCATAATCTGCCCCAATACTTCCAATTATTTTTTTATTGTTATAATAATTGGTATCTAACGCTTCAATGGCGAGTGGGTTATATAATGTGAATAGGTCGTCTTCGTCAGTATTTGGATTGCCTAATGAGTCATAAGCATTCATCATTGGTAATAATAAATAGGCACATAAAATCGGTGCTCGAAAATAACCACTTTGGAAAGGCGTATTTTGCTCAGAGCGAGATAACATCACATTTGTTTGAATATTAAATCTGTCGCTAATTTTATGTTCAAGACTAAATGAGCCCGACAATCTTTTAAATCGAGAATCGATGGTTACACCTTCCTGATTAAAGTAACCTGTAGAAATATAAAACTGTGTTCTTTCATCGCCGCCTTGTGCACTCAAATTATAAGAATTTTGAAAACCCGGTCTGGTAACTAAATCTAACCAATCGGTATTTGCCGTTGAAGTAGAATTAATATTTTCCAGCACATTTTCAATTTTAGTATCGCTGTAACCGGCGTTAATCATTCCTTCTAGTGTATGCCCAACAAATTCCTCTGTATTCATTGGACGAACATTGCCATTAAAGGCAGTGTTGTTGACACCGAAATAAGAATCGAAATTGAATTTAGTTTTTCCTGCTTTACCTTTTTTAGTAGTAATAATAATTACACCATTTGCACCTCTTGAACCATAAATTGCAGTTGCAGAGGCATCTTTTAATACACTAATACTGGCAATATCATTTGGATTTATTCCGGCGAGACTGTTTGAAGTCCAGGTAACGTTAAAACCATCACCTACAACGCCGCTATTAATGGGTATACCATCCACAACAAATAAGGGCGATGACCCCGCAGTAATTGAACCAACCCCTCGTAATTTAATATTCACCTCACCTCCGGGCTGACCGCTATAAGAGGCTACCTGCAACCCGGCAACTTGCCCTTGCAAAATCATATCAACTGATGCAATTGGCACATCCGCTATTTTTTTTGCATCCACTTTAGTCACAGATCCGGTAAGTTCGCGCTGCGTAGTTTCGCCATAGGCTACTACAACTATTTCTTCTAATGTTTTAAAGTCAACTTTCAATTGGACATTAATTACAGCACTCTTTCCTGCAGGTATCGATTGACTCTCATAACCAAGAAAAGAGAAGGTAATAGTATCGTTAGCGCTATTGCCGGTTCCAATAGTGTAACTTCCGTCAATACCGGATGAAGTGAAATTTTTATTGTTCTTTTCCAAAACGGAAACACCAACAATTGGCTCGCCTGTGGAGGCGTCGGTAATAATTCCGCTGATGGTTTGCGACCATGCTTGCAGTGTAAAAATACAGAGCATACATAGCAGCATTGCTTTGGACAGTGGGTTTTGCATAGCTAGTTTGGGTTTAATTAGGTTAAGGTCAAAATAGAATATTCAACTAAATTAACTAAATTTTAACATTTACAAATTGTGAGCAAACGCCTGGTTGTAGAAATGATTAGGCATTTAAATTGAAGTGATAGGTGACTTGCTATTTATAAGACTTAATAATTCGTTAGTCTTAAAATTAACTATAAAACTATACTAAGATTGAATTTTGGTTTAAAATTTGAATAAATTGAAGCATGACTTGATATAAAGTCTTATTTATTTAAACAATAATGGACTATTAATTACTTAAGTCTTAAAAAATACCATAAAACAATACTAATGTAAAAATTAGTCTTATATTTGCAGTAAATCAATACTTATGAATGCGTTTAATGCGGGAAAGCACATCAATCAGGGCTATTACCGGAGTTTTCAACCCGATTTAGTGAACCGCGATTGGCAAGTTACCGATATGCAGGTATTGGCATTATTGAGCAAAGCCGATCGCAGTATTGGGAAGTTGGATATGTATTCGAAATATGTGTCGGTAGAACTGTATTTGCGCATGCACATAGCCAAGGAGGCAACGCAATCGAGCAAGATTGAAGGAACACGAACTAACATGCAAGATGCGTTTTTAGAGGAGGCTGCTATAGCTTTTGAAAGGAGAAGCGATTGGGATGAGGTTCAAAATTATATTACTGCCATAAAAGCTGCAGTAGCTCAACTCGATACTTTGCCGGTTTCTACGCGGTTAATAAAGCAAATGCATCGCATATTAATGCGCGGCGTTCGCGGTGAAAGCAAAATGCTGGGCGAATTTCGCAAGAGTCAAAATTGGATTGGCGGCGTTACCTTAAACGATGCTGCGTTTATTCCGCCTGTGCATACTTCAATTGATGAGTTGATGAGCGATATAGAAAAATTTGCCAACAGCGAAACCAATTTATTGCCCGATTTAATTAAAATTGCCATCATCCATTATCAGTTTGAAACCATACATCCATTTTTAGACGGTAACGGCAGAGTGGGGCGATTATTAATTACATTAATGCTAGTAGACAAAGGATTATTGCAACAACCAATTTTATATTTATCCGATTTTTTCGAACGCAATAGAACCTTGTATTACGACAATTTAACGCGCGCCCGCACCAACAACGACATCACCGGCTGGATTAAATTTTTCTTAGTCGGCGTAATTGAAATTGCCGATAAAGGTGTTACCGTTTTTGATGGCATTTTACAATTGCAAAATAAAATTGCGCAACAACTGCAAGGCTTTGGCAAGCGCGGAGTTGCATTAAAAGCGGTAATCGATTATTTATATACTCAACCCGTTGTAAATTATCACCAAATTGCCGCCATCACCAATAAATCGAAAGCCACCAATTACAAAATAATTGCCGAGCTTGAAACTATGGGCATTATTAAGTCGATGGATAATGCGCAGAGAAATCAGATTTGGGTGTTTGAGGAGTATGTGGGGTTGTTTTGAGAGGTGGAAATGTACCCGTTTGGGGATGATTTATAGAGTTGGTATAATATATTATACCTGATCGGGTATATTTACTTTCACTGCGATTTTAATGATGTAAGTACATAAAAAAAGCCTTCAAATTGAAGGCTTTCTGCGGAGCGGACGGGACTCGAACCCGCGACCTCCTGCGTGACAGGCAGGCATTCTAACCAACTGAACTACCACTCCGTTTGCAATTTCGCCGAGGCGAAGGTTTTGCGCTCTTTTGAACAAGTTCGTTTTTCAAAAGAGATGCAAATATAGAATCTTTCTGCTGTATTTCGGAAAATATTTGAAAATAAAATACATATATAAAAGGCTAAATTGTTTGCAGCGCCTATTGGGTATGGGTTTGGAGTGGGGGTAAGTTGTGAATTAATATTATTTGTTATGCAATTTCAAGGGCGAATGGCACTAATCATGCGCGGTTTGCCTTGCATGTCGTTGGTGGTGGTTAGGTGCAAATAGCCGAGTTGAAGGAGGATATTTGTTATGATTGCTGATTTTGTTTCGGGAATCTCGAAGTAGAGACTGCCGCCGGATTGCAATTTTTGCATGCCAAAGGCGCCAATGCGACTGTAAAACACCAATGGGTCGGTGTGGTCTGCAAAAAGTGCAGAAAGGGGTTCGTGGTTTAATACGTTGGGATGCATGGTTTGCTTGTCGCTAGGGTCAATGTAGGGAGGGTTAGATACAATGACGTCAAACAGGGGTAAAGTGGCTGCAAAGGGCTCAAAATGCAAAATATCGGCATGCAAGAAGTCGACTTTAGCTTGAAGTGCTTCGGAATTGTGTTTTGCTACTGTCAAGGCAGTTTGGGAGTTGTCGATTGCAAAAATGGTAGTTTGAGGCAATTCCAGCTTTAAGGTAATGGCAATGCAGCCGCTGCCTGTGCCTATGTCTAAAATGTTGGCGTCGAGTTTTGGGTGCGAGTTGATAATTAGTTCCACCAACTCTTCAGTTTCAGGTCGCGGAATTAAAACATCGGGTGTTACGATAAATTGCCGTCCATAGAACCAAGCTTTTTCTAATACATATTGAACGGGTTCGAGATTTAATAAGCGCTTAGAGGCTGATTCCCACCATGTTTGGGCTGATTGGTCGAGGGTGGTGTTTTCGCGGACGAATTGTTTGCCAAAATGTTCTTCTGCAAGGTAAAGGGCAATGTTTTGTGCTTCACGTGGGTCGTAAAGTGGGGTGAGTTGAGTGGTTAATTGGTGGATGTGGAATTTAATCATTTACGCAAAGGTAAAAATGTGTGTGTGAAATGGAACGCGGATTAAACGGATTAAACGGGTTTACACAGATTAAATCCGTTTTTATCCGTTCAATCCGTTTAATCAGTGCCTGCCTGCCGAAATTTGGCAGGTTCCTTTTAATAACCGCTGTTATCTTTGCCGCGTGGAAACATTCATGCGCTATTGTTTAAACCTCGCTGCAAAGGGAACC
>JANMLV010000256.1:0-34409 GCA_031372705.1 Bacteroidota bacterium
AGAAAACACTTGCACTTCTGACGGCCCAACTGCAAGTTTAGTAATTCTTGAATCAACTCCATCTGAAGATTTTAATATATTTAAAGGCTATAGTGTTGGCCTTACGGCACAAGCCGGATTTAATATCCCGGTTAAAGATGATGAACTCACAGGACTTCGCATTGTGCCTTTTTATGCATTCAGTTTTGGAAAGTATAACTTTTATAATGTCACCAACAAAAGGCTGGCTAATTATGCAGGAGACCCTAAAACAAATTTTAAGAGTATGGGGATTGAGGTAGATGTTGTTTTTGGAATGTAAAATATGCTAGCATACCGGAATGTATTGCTTTCTGAAATAAATATTTTTTGTAATATTACGTTCAAGCAATTTAACAAAAGTATCTAACCTGCATGGTAAAACACTCAAAACAATTCAGCTTTCTGTTTATTGTCATCATGACATTTACTACAATGAGTATGACGGCACAAGTGCCGGGATATGCCGGTAAAAAATTGATTTTAACCACTAATGTTGATGCATCGATTGCATTTTATAACAGGCTGCGTTTAGATTATCTCGATGCATCTAATCCGGTTGGCACTCGATTTGGATTAAACAAAAGATTCGGTTTAGGCTTGGAATATATAGTTGGGAAACAATTAACAATAGGCGCTTCTGTTAAACATGCCAATATTTTATATCCTTGGATTTATATATCTAATTCATTTAAAATAGATACTTGGACCTCTATTGATTCAGCTTATTTTGGAGATATAATTGTATCTACAAACTATTTGAATTTTTACATCAAAAAATTTAATTTTTATGATAAGGGTCATATTGCCCCAATTGGTAATTATCATAAGTTCGGTTTCTCCGTCATGAAAGCAAATGGCAAAACCGGACCCGAATACGAAACAAATTACGAAGCCTTTGAATCTGTTTCATTACATGAAGATGTTCAACCTGTTATTTCATTCGACCAATTAGGTTTTACTGATGAAGTCGTGGTAGGGCTTATTTCATATGGTTTTGGCGGACAAACCATAATTTTCGACCGTATCATACTAGGATGCGAAATGGAGTTCAGTTTACCCGTTACCGGAAATGTTTATGCAGAAGATGGCAGATTAGAACTGAACTACAATCAACCAGAATTACTTAATGCCATGGCTAGGCGCATGGCCACAGCAAGTTGGTTAATTGTAAACTTTCAAATTGGATTGGTTACTTTTTAATTGACGATTAATCTAAATAAACTTTCGTAGCATAAACCGTATTATTTGTAACCACCATGCAAACTACCACTGCATTGTAGTTTATAGACGATAAATCGGCCACCAAATAATTTTGCCCGGATCCAACATGTATATTGTCCGAATAAATTAAACGACCGGTAATATCATAAATATGTAATTTAACGATATCATTTGTGATAAATATTCCGGGGATAATGAGGTTGTTGTATCCATTTACATAAACAGCAGTCATGTCATAATAATTATCTTCTCCTTGACAATAAACTACAATTACATTACTGTAATAAGTATCACCGTTTTCGTCAACTTGCTGCAAACGATAATAATTATCTCCCGCTTGCGGTGCATCATCTACAAATAAATAATCAGATGCATTTATAGTTGTTGAGGATGCGCTTACTGTTCCAATAATTGAATAGTTTAAACCATCGGTTGAATGCTCAATATTAAAATAAAGTGCATTTGTTTCCGGAGAAGTTGACCAAGCTAATTGCACGGTATTTTCAATATAATTTCCTGCGAAATTTATTAAATCAATAGGCAACAAACAATCAATGGTTATGGTTACCATATCTGCTTCATCGCCGCACAAACTGCCTGTAGAAGTCCATTCGAAAACATTATCGCCAAGCGCTAAACCTGAAACGGTAGTATTTGCATTTGTAAAATCGGCTATAACACCAGCACTTATTTGAACAATACTTTAATTGAATCAGTTATTTTTACATCCTAACAGAAACTATGGACTTGAAACTTAAACAAATATTTGCGGCTTTACTCCTTACCTCTGCTGCTTTTTCGGCTTATGCTCAAACCTATAATACACCCGAAAGTGTCGAATATTACCCCTCTGACAGCAGTTATTTTGTAGCAAATGCCAATTCAGGTGAAATTTTGAAGTTAACCAAAAATAATACGCTTGAAAATTTTGTGGATGGCTTACCTTCCGGTCCACACGGTTTGGAATTAGTTGGCGATACATTATATGCTTGCACAGGCGGAAGCGTGCATGCAATAAATGCCTCATCCGGCGAGATATTATTTGTAATACCAATTGGAGGTAGTTTTTTAAATGGCATTACGCATGTTGCCAATCAACTTTTTATTACTGATTTCTCCGCTAAAAAAATAATTACTTATCACATTGAGTCCAACACATTTAATACATTTGTTGATGGGTTAGTTAAAACGCCGAATGGGATAATTTATGATAGCATTGATAATAAATTGGTGTTGGTTAACTGGGGTGGAAGTGCGCCTATTAATGCAATCAGCTTAGCAGACTCAACAGTTACAGAATTAACTGCAACTGCTTTAAATAATTGTGATGGCATTGCAATGGATTGTGAAGGTAATTTTTATGTCGCTTCTTGGTCGCCGCAACGGATTTCCATTTTCGACCATGCATTTAGCGCAGATCCTTTAACTGCTGATATCACCGGCATGGTAAATGGTGCTGATATTTATTACAATAGATTTGTTGATACGCTTGTAATTCCGAGCTCCGGAAATAACAAAGTATTGAAAGCGTATTTTGAAAGCTGCGTTGAAGTTGACACACCGGTGGCAATAATTGCACAAAATGAAATTACCGCGCATATTTATCCTAATCCGGTTAACAACGTTTTATATATTGATTTACCAAAAAGCGAAAACAAATCGACTTTTACCGTTTGCAACATGATGGGCGAAATGATACTATCGCAACAACCTGCTAATAATGCAATTGATGTTACTGAACTTAAACCGGGTTGCTATATACTGTACATTCAAAATGGTGCTACTCCATTGATTTGTTTGCAATTTGTGAAGCAATAGCAACCACGGGTTTTGCTGTATGCCCATACAGCATAAGTTATAAACAATACAAAACAACTAATTCAGATAAAAAACTTACTTTTATCTGGTAAATCAGGTAATCACATACTCAAAATATCACCCTATGCGCTTGTTTTTTACTACAATTGCTGTGTACATTTATTGCTTACAAGTTGCTTATAGCCAGGAGCCTTATCAACCGGTTAAAATTACTACTGTAATGCAATTAGATGGCAAACTTGATGAAAGCTTTTGGATTCTTGCCCCTATTGAGGAAGATTTTATGCAAACATCACCGGTTTCAGGACCACCCACTACCGAGAGAACATTTTATCAGGTTGCCTACGATGATAATTTTATGTATGTTGCCATAACCAGTTTTGACAGCGATCCTTCAAAACTAATTCGCACAGAAATGGAGCGTGATTTTGCTCTGGGCGCTGATGATGGTACAGGAGTAATTATTGATACCTACTATGACAAAACATCAGGTTTATGCTTTGTTGCAAATACTTTAGATGCTCGATACGATGCAATTGTAACTCGAGATGGCGGCTCGCTTTCTAGCTCATATAATACATATTGGGAAGCCAAAACGGCCTTATTTAACTCCGGTTATATTACAGAATATCGCATACCATTTTCCACTTTGCGATTCGATGCAAAACCTACTGTTACAATGGGTATACGGATTGCCCGACTTATTAAAAGAAAAAACGAATTGATAACTTCACCGTCATGTGATCCAAGCACAGAAAACGCTTGGGCAAATTTATCCTTTGCACGTGTAATTGAGTTTAAAGATGTGAAAAGTAAAAAGCCTTTTTACATTAGTCCCTATGTGATAGCTAATTATAATGAATTCAGCACGCTTACTATCGACAGCCTGAGCTATCAAACAAATACAGAATTTATGCAACGTAAAAATTTTGTTGCAAACGAAACGCTTGATAAAATAATTAGTAATATTGGTGTTGATGCTAAATACGGTATCACAAAGAATTTAATTTTAGATTTATCAATAAACACAGATTTCGCTCAAGCCGAAGTTGATGACAGAATTATTAATCTTTCTAAGTATGAAGTGAATTTACCGGAAAAACGCAGCTTTTTTCTTGAATCTGCCAATAACCTAAGCTTTGGCTTCCCTTCCGGAAACACATTATTTATTTCCCGGAAAATAGGACGTGAAGATGGCATAATTGTGCCAATCATTGGCGGAGCGCGATTAACCGGAAAGGTTTATGGCTGGCAACTTGGCGCGCTCAATATGCAAACAACTGCAATTGAGTCTGAAGGCATTTCTCCCCATAATTTTACGGTGTTAAGAACTAGAAAAGATATAGACTCCCTAGGTAGCTTTGTTGGCGGTATTATTACCAATAAAATAAATACCGATTCTTCTAATTTGTCTAATCAAGCGTTTGGATTAGATTTTGTTAAAAGACTAAATCAGCAATTGGCAGTTGAAGGTGGTGTTGCTACAACCCTAGATAATTTTTGTGCCGAAAATTTTTTAACCAATAGTTACTTTCATGCGGGTGTTTTTAAATCTGCGCTAATAGGCTTTGTGTATAATGCTACAATCGACATGCTTGGTAAAAATGTAAATCCTGAAATGGGATTTATTGACGACAACGACTACGGTAATGCCGGCGCACAAGTTGGATATAGATATGCAACAGGAGAAAAAAGTAAATTTCAATTCTTATATTTCTACAGTAACTATCAGTATAGATTAAGATTTGATAATAATAGAATGGAAACTTTTTCTGCCGACTTATGGCCCGGAATGCAGTTTAAGAATGGTGCATCTATTAATTTCTCAGTTATTGAATATAAAATAGACTCACTGCCATTTGATTGGCCGTTAGATGAAAATAATGCGATTTCAGCCGGCACTTATACTACAATAAATAATTCGTTAGAGCTTAGCTCTTCATCGCAATCCACATTTTATGGAACAATTGCTGCTACTTATGGTGGATTCTATAGTGGCGACCGAATTTTTATTTCGCCGTTTATATCATATTCAATTAATAAGCATTTAAGTTTTTCATTAACTTATGAATACAACAACATTCAATTTGATCGCTATTTAACTGATACCGTAAACACTCAATTCACAAGTAATTTGATACGTTGGAATATCACTTATAATTTCACTACTAAGATATCACTGAAATTTTATACTCAATTCGACGACCTTAGCGATCAACTAAGCAGTAATTTGCGTTTCAGATATAATCCTAAGGAAGGAACTGATTTATTTGTAGTATTTAATCAAGGTGCCAACACTAATGTTACTCGATTAGACCCTAATTTACAGATTGTAGATAATCAGGCAATAACCGTTAAGTTTATTAAAACCTTTGAATTATAATTTTGAATTTAATAAGTATTACAGCTTTTCAAATTGTTTAGTTTGTGTAATGTTATCAGATGTAACTTTTATGAAGTAAGGACCTTGAGGTAATTTAGCAACATCAATTGCATGCATATCATTGCTTCCGGTAACATGTGTAAGTATTACGCTTTTTCCTGTAACATCTATAATTTCAATTCGAGCATCAACAATTTGTAAAGGCAGATTTACATAAATTACATTATTTACAGGATTTGGGTAAATTTCAAATTTCAACTCTGCAACATCTTCACGTAAACTTAAATTGGCTATTTCATTGAATGCCAATTGGCAACCGTTACCATATTGAACATAGTTTGTAACGTTATAAATGCCATTTGCTGCATAATAATGCGTTGCCGGTAAATAGTCTTCTGTAGTATAACCATCACCAAATTGCCAATAGGTATTTCTATAAGCTCCTGTTAAATTGTAATTAATAATTGATGCCGAATTTATTGCATCATCCAAAACTAAATCAAAGGAGGCTGCAGGCGTATTTACGGCATTTACAGCATAGGTTTTGGTATTGAAAGCAACTAAACTTCCATCGGCAACTTTAGTTACTTCCAGATAAAACATAATATGGTTTACCGTGCTAAACGTAGCTGCAGGCACTGTGGCCATATTGAAAGTAATTAAAGCACCATATTGAACTGCCCCGGTTAAACTATTTGTCCATTTAAATTGATAAGGTGCCAATGCAGGTCCGGATAACAAAGTACCATCAGCGTTATACAATTTAGTTTGTAGTTTAAGCTTAGCCGCAGCACTCAAGAAACAAGCAATGGTTTTATTAGTAATATCAACATTAAAAGGTTTTTGCATATATAAAGCGCTATCCGGTAGAAACTGCTGTAAATAGCCAATAACCGGTGCGTATTCTGCATCATCTATCAGATTATTCCATTCATTTGGGTCGGTTTCTCTTACAAGCCCAACATCGTATAACTCTGCTTCATGAATACTGGTTGTTGCATCGCAAACATTGCTCAATAGTGTACCGTTATCCGACTGATATTTTATATAATGGAATCGTTGGTTGCGCACTGCATATTGCGGAACACAAGAGCACTCTTTGTTCGGTTCCGCTTCCCAACTAATTAAGGCAGGAGCTTCCCAAACTTTATTAACGTTGTTCAAAAGCGGTAAAAAACTATTGCCATCCAAATAATCACTACCATCTGCAAAAGTTGGATAAGGAACAGTTGCTAAATCACAAATGGTAGGATACAAATCGAGCAGAGAAATCGTGCGATTACAAATTTTATTACCTGGTTTTCCCGGACGCACAACTATAACCGGTACGCGTGCATCAGTATCCCAAAGACTGCGTTTTAACCAATGTCTTTTTTCACCTACCGTTAAACCATTATCACTCACCAAAACAATTATGGTATTATTATACAAATCCGGTTGCGCTTCTAAAGCATCCACAAGTCTGCCAATTTGGGCATCAACGTATTCAACAGCTGCAATGTAGGCCATAACAGCATTTGCTCGTTTACTTTCTTCTATAATAAAATTGCGCTCGGCGTCGGTTAGCGTATCATTAATTACAGGCAACGTTGGTAAATCTGCTCGCCAGTTTTCAAATTCTAACTCTAAATCTTTTTGACTTTGAGCAACCAATTTTCCTAAGTCACCAAGGGCATTATAATCATCCCAAATTGGTGTTGGTTGCGGAGGCATTACAATTCCATTGGGTGGATTTGCATTAAAAGGTTCATTATAAGGTTTATTAAAAGGTTCTGCAAGCACATCATCCATATAATAATCGCTATAATATTTATCAGGAATAAATAGATCTAAATGTGGACGCGCTATACCAACAGCTAAAAAAAATGCATCACCACAAAGTGAAACTGCTCCGGTGCCAACATTTGTAATGAAATCTATAGCTGTATCCACTGCGCGATAGTCTTCCATATCATCTTCCAAATCATCCGCAATCTTTCCCCAAAAATACCCGGAAACGCCATCTTGAGTTGGGCTCATTTCATCTTTCACCCATTCAAAATCTTCAAAATTGGAAACCCTGCTCCACGATTTAGATTTAGCACATGGATCAAGCGTTACAGCGTCGAAATCAGGATACTCACTATTGTGAAACACTTTATTGATTGTGAAAGTGTAATATCCATTATTTTTTAAATGCTCAGGCAAAGCAATAACCTCTGCATTACCTTTTGCTATTGTAAAGTTGTCGCGGAAGTAGTTTGTAATTTGCTTATTATTATACACCTGCGTATAATTTAAATCTTTACCACTCATAAAACTTGTCCTTGATGGACCGCATAAAGGCGCGTTACAATAAGCATTGGTAAATAATACACCTGCACCGGCCAGCGCATCTATATTTGGTGTTTCAACCTGTGGGTGTCCGTCTAAAACGCCAACATAATCGTTAAGGTCATCAATAACCACAAAAAGTATATTCGGTTTAGACGCCTGTCCAAACATATCAGAAAGCAAAAAGCAAAGCAATGAAGCAGAGAAAAGGTGTTTAAAAGTCATTTCATAGTGTGTTTATGAAATAAAGTTAAGCAACTTTTACAATATCCCTTTTGATAATACCTTAAAACTTAAAATTTAACCCATAATCTCATTCAAATCGGGCATTTTACCTAATTGCTTCAATAAACGCACATGCGATTTAAAAGCGAGGCCAAACGTTTGATTTTCAAGATATGGCACATTGCACTGCTCAGCGGTTGCTTTTACTATTGGTGCAATTGCAGGATAATGGATATGACAAATTTTAGGAAATAAATGATGCTCTACTTGGAAATTAAGACCACCAACGTACCACGAAATTAACTTACTGCGTCTCGCAAAATTAACAGTAGTATTCATTTGATGAATGGCCCAACAATTTTCAATTGTACCGTCTTCAGTTGGCATAGGATGAGATGTGCCTTCAACGGTGTGTGCAAGCTGAAATACAACTGATAATATTACTCCTCCTACAAAATGCATTATTAAGAATCCGGTAAGTACTTGAATAAAAGGAACATTAAAAATTAAAGTTGGCATTACCAAGAAAAAGAAAAAGTAGAAAATTTTTAATATAATAATTTTAATGAATGTAATTACATTCTCGCCCCTTCTGTTTGCATTTACACCATTGCGCGTATATTTTACAAATTGCACAAAATCTTTCGCAACTGCCCAATAAATTGTTAATAAACCATAAAGTAAAAAAGAATAAAGAAACTGAAAACCATGTTTTTCTTTCCAGGTATTATGTGGTGAAAATCGCATACCTGCTTTATCATCTATATCATCATCTAATCCGGAAATATTGGTATAGGTGTGATGTAAAATATTGTGTTGCAATTTCCAATTGTGCACAGTACCACCTAATAAATTAAGTGAGTAACTCATTAAATAATTAGCAACTTTATTATTAGAATAAGCACCGTGATTGGCATCATGCATAACGCTCATTCCAACACCTGATACACTGATACCCATGCTAAACCATAATAATAAACTAACTATAAATGGTGGATTTAAAAACAGGATTAAAGCAAAAGCACCCAAATAAGCGGTAAGCATTACGAATGATTTGATGAACATTCTATAATCTCCAAACTTAGATATATTATTTTCTGTAAAGTAATTGTTTACATTTTTCTTAACTTCTTGGTAGAATAAATTTTTGTCTCGATTAAAGAATTTAACTGTCTGTTTTTGCTGCATATTCTATTTGTGTGTTCTCGGTTTTAATGACCGTGCAAAGATACGGCATTTAGTGTTAAAAAATAATGGTTAATTAACCTTCAGGCTACAAATGGCGCAAATAAAGGGTTTTGATTTTTATCATTAACAACAAAATGACTTTTAAGTTGTCAATTATTGTAATTTTATGTCCTTTTCATTCAATTTCTTACTTTTGACAGCATGAAATACCTTATGATAGTGTTAATATGTGGCCTTTTAGTGGCGTGCAAACAAAAGGATGAAGCTTTACATATTGCTGATTTTATTAAAGGAGAAAACAATATTACTTCTCCCCGCAAGTATCAACACATCGGTGACACCAGTGTAACAATAGTATACCTTGAACAACAAAGCACACTGCTAAATGGTTCAACGTGGCAGTTTTCAACTTTGTGGTTGAATGCTGATTCATTGCCAATTAATGCCGGTGTAGAACGTTACGATGAACAAAACAGGGTTCAAATGGTAAAACAATCGTACTTTGAACAAATTGGACCTGAAAGCGTGCTTGAAATAAAAGGTGAATTTGATACAACAGCTGTCAGACCAATTTTAAACAAAACGCAATCATTTAATATCAATTTCAAACCTATTGTTGATTCAACGGTAACAATGAAAATAAAAGCTGATGTTACCGCAACATTTATTACAATTAAAAATGCCCAAGGAGAATCGGAGCGTTTATTAGAAATAATGTCATATGAATCTACTTATATTGATTTTATAGATACGCGACGCGATACTACTATTAGCACATCTACACGAAAAGTATTTTCAAAATCGAAAGGGCTGTTGTATTTTGAAGTAAAAAACAACAACGAAACTTCCACTTATAAACTTGTTGAATAAATAATTAAACGCATTTATTTACCACCATTTTTCATTTGGCAGTACACCATCAAGTTGTAATATTTCGCCAATTTTCGGAGATGTAATATTTGCATTCAAAAGCTTTGCATGTGCATGCGCGCGTGTAACCGATTCGTTCCAAGGATGCAGCGACAATGAAAATTTTCCCCAATGAACAGGTAACAACAATTTAGCATTTAAATCGATTGACGCTTGCACAGTTTCTTCCGGCATCATGTGAATATATTTCCATGCAGTATTGTATTGGCCACATTCCAATATGGCTAAATCGAATGCACCAAATGTTTCACCTATTGCTTTAAAGTGTGTATCATAACCACTGTCGCCGCCAATATAAATTTGATGTGTTGCCGACTGCACAATAAATGAACTCCATAAGCTGCGATTGCGCACCAATCCCCTTCCCGAGAAATGACGCGCAGTTGCAGCCGTAAATTTTAATCCGTTACTTAATGTAGCAGACTCACCCCAATATAATTCAGTAATTATTTTTTCATCATATCCCCAATATATTAAATGTGCAGCAACACCTAATGAACAAACTACATGTTTTACCTTCGATTGCAATTGCTTAACAGTTTTATAATCAAGATGATCATAATGGTCGTGCGTAATTACCAAAATATCAATTTCAGGCATTTCGCTAACGCCATAAGTATTAGTTCCTTTAAATGCTGGAATCATAAATGATATCGGCGAAGCATTTCCGCTAAATACAGGATCAACTAAAATATGCTGATTGTTCATCTTAATTAAATAAGAAGAATGTCCAAACCAAACTAAGGCTGGACTTCCATCGGGCAAATTATTAAGGTTGGTTGTAATTGAAGGCAATACATGTGTTGGCACGGCAGATTTAGGTTTCTTGATAAAATCACCCATTAATTTTGCATACGATGTATCTTCTGCCATCATTGGCGTGTGCGAAAGGTTCTCAAAACCATTTGCCCTGTAATTTGCAGTCTGCTTAATACGCTCCAAATTCGCACCTTTAGGCAGCTTGCCAAATGTTTGTATCATAAATTATTTGACGTCGAGTGATTTAAAATATTGCATAATTCACAAAGATAACTCAACAATAGCGTGAAAAGCTATGCAACAACATCTAAAAATAGTAAAATTGCATTAATTTTAATCCGCAAAATCAATTACTATGGTCATAACTGTAACGTATATTAAATTAAAAAACCCACTCAAGTTTTTTAAATTATCGATGTATGCATATAAGATAATGCAACAAACAAAACAATCTAACGGTTTTATTAGAATGCTGAATAAAGGAATTTGGACTGACCATTACACATTAAGTGCTTGGCAAACTATGGATGATGTAAAAACGTTTGCCCAAAGTGGCGAACATCATACTGCGATGAAACAATCAAAGTCAATATCAAATCAAATCATAACTTACACTTATACTACTGAAATATTTCCCGATTGGAAAAGTGCAAAAGCGTTAATGCATGAGCATGGTAAAGTGCTTAATTTTAAATAAACACTTAACATAAAATATTATAAATATTTTGTTAAACATTTTTGAGCAAGCGCATCGCAAAAATAATTCCTGTGTTCAACATCAAAAACTTTAGCGTAATTTCGCAAGTAATTAAATACTATGGAACCGATTAAACTTACGCAATACTCTCACGGTGCCGGATGCGGCTGCAAGATATCACCTAAATTATTAGATGAAATTTTAAAAACTGCAGGTAAGCAAATTGCTTTTCCTCAGCTATTAGTGGGCAATGAAACTAAAGATGATGCTGCCGTTTATGATTTAGGCAATGGAACAGCATTGGTATCTACTACCGATTTCTTTATGCCTATAGTAGATGATCCAATTAAATTTGGTCGCATTGCAAGTGTTAATGCAATTAGCGATGTATATGCCATGGGTGGCAAACCTATCATGGCAATTGCGATTTTAGGATGGCCAATCGATAAAATTGCACCGGAATATGCAGGAATGGTTTTGGATGGCGCTCGTCAAGCATGCGCGGAAGCAGGAATTCCATTGGCAGGCGGACATAGCATTGATTGTCCCGAACCGGTTTTTGGTTTAGCCGTTAGCGGATTAGTTGATATTCCTAATTTGAAGAAAAATGCAGGTGCTGCAGCGGGATGTAAATTATATCTCACCAAAAAATTAGGCGTTGGTATTTTAACAACAGCTCAGAAAAAAGAAATTTTATTACCGGAACACGCCGATATTGCTCCTGATAGTATGATGCAATTAAATAAAATTGGAGAAGCATTTGGCAAACTACCTTATATCGAAGCAATGACCGATGTAACCGGATTCGGATTGATGGGTCACCTCACCGAAATGTGTGAAGGCAGTGATGTAAGCGCAGAGGTGTTGTTTGATATGGTGCCAACTATCGATAAAGATATTTTAAACTACTATCTCAATTTGAAATCTGTTCCTGGTGGCACGAACAGAAATTTTGCCAGCTATGGTCATAAAATTGAAGGCTTAGATGATCATAAAAAAGCCATTTTGTGCGACCCGCAAACAAGTGGTGGATTGTTAGTTGCCATAAGCCCCGGACATGAAGCTGAATTTGAGGCTTACTGCTTAACTCAAAACATGACGTTGCATCCGTTTGGCAAGTTGGTAGCTAAGAACAGTTCGACCATTACCGTTAAATAATGTCGTTCTCGGTTGATAACCAATAACTAAAACGGGCATTCATCTTTAATTTATCGGGCGCGACTAGCAGCTTAGTATTGTTAATTTTAGCGGTCAGTAGCGGGTTCAGAAACATGATGACATTCGTTTTTAACATAATCTCCACAGGGTTAACCATTGGTATGAGTGATTTTTTGTGAAAATGCCCAAAATTTGTCTCTGATAAATATTGTGGCAGAGGCTGCAAAACTTAAAAAAATTGCATTATTTTGCAGCTATGGGAGGAAGTCAATCAATGGAAAAACGTCAGTTGAAAGTTTCGGCAATGGCTGAAAACCTTATCGGTTCCGAAATTATTAAGTTAGCAGGTGAGGTAAATGAACGCATGAAACGCGGTGAAAAAATTTACAATCTTACTATTGGCGATTTCGATCCGAAACTGTTTCCAATTCCAAAAGAACTTGAAGAAGAAATTATTATTGCATATCGTAATAATGAAACTAATTATCCGGCTGCAAATGGTATTGAAACATTGCGCAAAGCTGCTCAACATTTTGTAAGTAGTCACAACGGATTAAATTACGAAGCAGATGAATTTTTAATTGCAGGTGGTGGTCGCCCGTTAATTTATGCTACTTATATTACTTTATTAGATAAAGGCGATAAAGTGATTTATCCTATTCCGAGTTGGAATAATAATCATTATACCCATTTAAGTTTTTGTGAAAAAATTGAAGTAGTAACAAAGCCTGAAAATAATTTCATGCCAACGGCTGCGGAAATAGCACCGCATATACAAGAGGCTACATTAATTGCACTTTGCTCACCGCTAAATCCAACAGGAACGGCATTTACAAAAAGCGATTTAGCAGAAATTTGCGATTTAGTGGTTGCAGAAAATGCGCGCCGTAGTGCCGACCAAAAACCATTATATATTTTATACGATCAATTATATTGGACCTTAACTTTTGGCGCAACACAACATTATGACCCTGTTTCATTGCGGCCTGAATTGCGTGATTATGTAATATTTATTGACGGATTAAGCAAAGCTTTTTCAGCAACCGGTGTGCGCGTTGGTTGGAGCTTTGGACCTAAATACATTATCGATAAAATGAAAAGTATTTTGAGCCATATTGGTGCATGGGCGCCGAAAGCTGAGCAAGTGGCTGCTGCAAAATATTTAATGAACGACACTGCAATAAATACCTTCTTAACCGATTATAAATTGCAAATACAAAACAGATTAGAAGGATTTTATAAAGGCATACAAGACTTAAAAGCAAAAGGGTATCATGTTGATTGTATTGCGCCGCAGGCTGCAATTTACTTAACCGTAAAATTCGATTTGCGCGGCGGCACTAAAGCAGATGGCACGCAAATAACCAACATGGCACAAGTGGCAGATTACCTGCTGAACGATGCAAGTATTGCTATTGTTCCATTTTATGCTTTCGGGAGTGAACGTGAAAGCCCTTGGTTCCGCATTAGCGTTGGCACTTGCAGTATGGATGATGTTGGAGCAAGTATGGTGAGTTTAGAAAATGCGTTAGCCAAATTGACATTTAATTAAAAAACGGTTACCTGTGCTTTTAGCCACTAAGACTCGAAGTGGCTCAAAGTTTCGCGAAGATGTTTGCGGAATAATAAAACGATTTAATTATTCTTGCTTTATCAATACAACAGTGCGATTTAATTAATTAAAATTTGCTTTAATTCATCATCAATTGGCACTGCTTTCATAGTGGTATTATCAACCATTGCAAAAGTAACATCGGCTTCGGCAATTAATTTTCCATCGGCTTTACGCACTACACGTTGATGCACGGTTGCACTGCGGTTGCTCATATTTTGCATCTGCACACTTACTTCCAATTCATCGTTGAGGACACTTGGCCAACGATAATGAATGGTAATACTCACCACTACAAAGCTGAGATTTTTACGTTCAAAAAAATCGAAGGTGGTAAGTTTGTTTAGCCATTCCCATCTTGCTTCTTCCAAAAATTCCAGGTAACGCGCATTATTTACGTGACCGAACAGGTCGCAGTGAAATCCTCTTACTTTTATGATATGGGTATGCATGTTATTTCCTTTAATTTAGGTAAAGATAATTAGTAAAAAATGTACCCTTGTTAAAATGCAATAAAAAAAGAGATGTCGCCAAAACAACATCTCTTCACTTTATACATTCAATAAATTAATTATCTCAATCGTTCGATTTTCTTTCAGGACGTTCCATTAATACTTTACTGGACAATTTAAATTTACCGGTTTTTTTATCTACTTCCAATAATTTCACTTTCAACTTATCGCCTTTATTGATAACACCTTCAAGTGTTTCTAAACGCTGCCAGCTTACTTCTGAAATATGTAATAAACCTTCTTTACCCGGTAAAAATTCTACGAAAGCTCCGTAAGGCATAATTGACTTAACAGTTGCTTCGTAAACATCTCCAACTTCAGGAACGGCAACAATACCTTTAATACGTGTTACTGCTTTATCAATTGATTCTTTGTTTGGAGAAGCGATATCTATAATACCGAATTCACCAACTTCAGAAATTGAAATTTCAGCACCTGTTTCACGTTGCATTTCCTGAATAATTTTACCACCCGGCCCAATAACAGCACCGATAAATTCTCTTGGAATTTGCATTTGCACAATTCGCGGTGCATGTGGTTTGTAATCGGCACGTGGTGCACTCATTACTTTAGCCATTTCGCCTAAAATATGCAATCTGCCTCTGCGTGCTTGCTCTAATGCTTCTTGAACAACACCGAAACTTAATCCGTCAACTTTAATATCCATTTGTGTTGCAGTAATACCATCGGCAGTTCCGGCAACTTTAAAGTCCATATCACCTAAATGATCTTCATCACCTAATATATCACTTAATATGGCGAAACGTACCATGTTTGGTTCAGAAATTAATCCCATTGCAATACCTGCAACCGCTTTTTTAACCTGAACACCTGCATCCATTAACGCCAATGAACCTGCGCAAACAGTAGCCATCGATGATGAACCATTTGATTCAAGAATATCAGATACAATACGAATAGTATATGCATTTTCTTCAGGCAACGACCATTTAACAGCGCGCATGGCGAGGTTACCGTGACCTACTTCTCTCCTACCTAAACCACGCATTGGTTTTGCTTCACCGGTTGAAAAAGGTGGGAAATTATAGTGCAATAAAAAATTAGATTTACCTTCATGCACAACACCGTCAATTAATTGTTCATCCATTTTGCTACCTAACGTAACAGTGGTAATTGATTGTGTTTCACCACGCGTAAATACTGCTGAACCGTGTGCAGATGGTAGATAATCAACTTCGCCCCAAATAGGACGCACTTCATCTAATTTACGACCATCTAAACGCTGACGATCAGTTAATACCATTTCACGCATGGCATGTTTTTCGATATCGTGATAATAAGTTGAAATAAATGCACCTTTTGCTGCTAATTCTTCTTCAGTAAATAATGCTTTAAAATCTTCTTTCACTTGTTTAAATGCGTCGCTGCGTTCTTCTTTTTTAGAAGGCATGTGTGCAACGGCACTTACTTTATCATACAACTCTTTCCACATACGATCGCGTAATTCCTCGTCGTGTGTTTCGTGATTGTATTCGCGTTTAGTTTCTTTACCTGTTAAACGTGTTAATTCGCTTAACATTTCGCATTGAGTTTGAATAGCTTGATGTGCAAAACGAATTGCTTCAAGCATATCCTCTTCTTTTACTTCTTTTAATTCGCCTTCTACCATCACCACATCTTTGTGGCTACCGGCAACTATCATATCGATATCGGAATTTACTAATTCGGAACGAGTTGGGTTAATAACGTATTTACCGTTAATGCGACCTACGCGCACTTCAGAAATAGGACCACCGAAAGGAATATCAGAAACAGCTAAAGCAGCAGCGCCTGCCAAACATGCTAAAGCATCAGGTAAAATTTCAGTATCGAGCGACATCAATGTAACTAACACTTGCGTATCAGCATGGTAATTACTTGGAAACATCGGACGCATGGCGCGGTCGATTAAGCGGCTAATCAGAATTTCATATTCCGAAGGTCTTGCTTCTCTCTTTAAGAAACCACCCGGAAAACGACCTGCAGCTGCATAATTTTCGCGATAATCGACTGTTAATGGCATAAAATCGACACCGGTTTTTGCTTCTTTTGCAGAAACCACGGTTGCGAGTAGCATGGTGCCACCCTGCTTTAAAACTACGGAACCATCTGCCTGTTTGGCTAATTTGCCGGTTTCGATGGTAATCGTTCGGTCATCTCCCATCGGGATGCTGACCTTGATTGGATTTGGAATCATTGTTTTGTTCGAAATTTAGTAGGCAGGAGTTTGAAGTAATTTGTTGGGGATTTTTGATTGGTTTCAGGGGACTAATAGGTTTAATCAAACTCCACACCCGGTTAATGAATAAATATTTTACTATTGTTATTTTTTGGGATTGCTAATGATAATTACATCATTTTCGTGTTGCAAAGGGACACTGCCGTTGATATAATCTAAAAATGAAAAAGGGCTACGGGATAAATTTCTTTTTCCACATAGCCCAATATTGTTATCATTTGAGAATTAGCGACGGATATTTAATTTCTCAATCAATGAACGATATGCTGCGATATCTTTTTTCATTAAATAATTGAGAAAACGACGGCGCTTACCAACTAACATCAATAAACTACGCTTTGTTGCGAAGTCTTTTTTGTTCACTTTTAAGTGCTCGGTAAGATGATTAATACGTGCTGTAAACAAGGCGATTTGTCCTTCTACTGAACCTGTATTTGCCTCAGAACCACCGTGTTCTTTGAAAATCTGCTTTCTATTTTCTGCTGTTACTACTGGCATTTTGTTACTACTTTTTGATATTTGAGGAGCAAAGGTAAGGGTTTTATATGAAAAAACAAAGCTTCAAACACATAAAAAACCATCAATGAAGCTGCAACTATTCACAAATAATTGACATACATGCTGATATCAATCTAAGTTGCTGAAAATGAACCGATTACCCTTTGAAATGCTTTAAAAGAACTGCAATACGTTCCTTTAAATCTTTTCGTTCTACAATCAGGTCGAGAAATCCTGTTTCGAGCAGGAATTCAGCTGATTGAAAGCCTTTCGGTAAATCTTTCTTGATTGTTTCTTTAACTACACGCGGACCTGCGAAGCCGATAAGCGCTTTAGGTTCGGCGATATTAATATCTCCCAACATGGCATAACTTGCTGTAACACCGCCGGTTGTAGGGTCGGTACACAAGCTGATATATGGTAATTTATGTTTGGCTAATAAGGTCAGTTTAGCAGATGTTTTCGCCATTTGCATGAGTGAAAATCCACTTTCCATCATTCTTGCGCCACCTGATTTAGAAATAATCATGAATGGTAAATGATGTTCAACACAATAGTCAATACCTCTGGAAATGCGCTCCCCAACTACAGTTCCCATACTGCCGCCAATAAACTCGAAGTTCATACAGGCAATAACTGCGGGCTGACCGCCAATTGGGCCAACGCCAACGCTGATGGCATCGGTATATTCCGATTTTTTCCAGGCTTCGTTAAGGCGATCACTGTATTGCTTCAAATCTTTAAAATTCAAGGCATCTTTTGAGCGCACATTTTCGAAAAGTAATTCGTGTTCTCCTTCGTCGAAAAACAATTTGAAATACTGTTTAGAACCTATTCTGCCGTGGTATCCGCACGACGGACAGCACCAAAATTTATCTTCAAATTCAATAGCAGTAGTAGTTTTTTTACAATCAGGGCATTGCCACCACACACCTTCCGGTGTATCGAGTTTTTCTTCTGTTGAAGTCTCAATTCCCTTTCTACTTCGCTTAAACCAACTTGATTTGTCGGGTTTTTGCTCTGACATATTTGCGCCTTTTTATCTGAGTAAAATCAAAGTTAATGATAATCATTCACCTCACAGTGAATCGAATTAATTAGTTGATTCCATGCTCAATTAAGCGATGGTAACTTCTTTTGTCAAATAAACATCTTGAATAGCGTTTAAAATTGCAATTCCTTCGTTCATTGGACGCTGGAAAGCCTTGCGGCCCGAAATTAATCCCATTCCACCTGCGCGTTTATTAATTACTGCAGTGGTAACCGCTTCCGTTAAATCTGTAGCACCTGATGAAGCTCCACCTGAGTTGATTAAACCTGCGCGACCCATGTAACAATTTGCCACTTGGTAACGGCAAAGGTCAATTGGGTGAGATGACGTTAATTCTTCATAAATGCGCTTATCATTTTTACCGTAAGCCGATTCTTTGGTATTTAAGGCAAGGTATCCACCGTTGTTTTCAGGTAGTTTTTGCTTGATAATATCTGCTTCGATGGTAACACCTAAGTGGTTGGCTTGGCCTGTTAAATCGGCACTCACGTGATAATCTTTTTCTGCTGTTTTAAAGGCAGGATTGCGCAAGTAACACCATAAAATGGTAGCCATACCTAACTCATGAGCATATTGGAACGCCTCAGTAACCTCTTGCAACTGGCGTGTTGATTCATCGGAGCCGAAATAAATTGTTGCTCCAACAGCAGCAGCACCTAAATCCCAGCATGATTTAACATTAGTAAACATTACTTGGTCAAATTTATTAGGATAGGTTAAAAATTCGTTATGATTGATTTTCACCATCATTGGAATTTTATGTGCATACTTTCTTGCAACCATACCCAAGCCGCCAAACGTTGTAGCTACGGCATTGCAGCCTCCTTCAATAGCGAGTTCGATGATATTTTCAGGGTCGAAATAAATTGGATTTTTTGCAAAAGATGCGCCTGCGCTATGCTCAATACCTTGGTCAACAGGTAAAATAGAAAGATAACCGGTTTTTGCCAAGCGACCGGTATTATACATAGCTTGAATATTGCGTAAAACTTGTGGGTTGCGGTCGCTGTTAATCCAAATGCGATCAACGAAATCGGCTCCCGGAACATGTATGGCTGATTTTGAAATAGTTTTTGATTCGTGGTTTAATAAGTAGTCTGCTTTATCGCCGAGTAAACTAACAATGTTGTTGATAGACATAAGACTGTTGTTTGATTAAGAATGAGGCGCAAAAATAAGGTAAAAAGCAAAAAACTTGGCGAAATGTTAAAAAAACCCTCGATTTTGAGCAAAATAAACGGTTTTGGAGGCATTTTGGAGCACTTTCAACGCTGCTGTATAGTGATAAAAGCAAAAACCCTCCGTTTTGCGGAGGGTTTTTAAGTTGGCCGACTAGGGCTCGAACCTAGACTCTTCTGAACCAAAATCAGACGTGTTGCCAGTTACACTATCAGCCAATTTCGTTTTCCCGAAAATCAATTTCAGAAAATTGAGGCTGCAAAGATATTTTATTCCATTGTTACAAGCAAAAAAAAAATCAAATTTCTATTACTTCCATTCAATTTTATCCTATTTACTCTACCAACTTGCTTAATAAAGATTCAAATTCGCGCTGATATTCAACAAAAACATCTCCGGTAGCAGGTCCATTGAAGCCGGTATGTATTTCTACAATTTCGTGATTTTTGTTTAAAATAATAGTAGTTGGAAACCCCATTACCTTATTTAACATTGGAAGCGCATCACTTGCTGTTTTTGGTAATCCGGCATTCAAATAAAGATATTCAACACCAAAATGATTGCGCAAGCGGGAAATATTCTGCTTAAATTGCGCAGGTTCGGTTTGTCGCTCAAACGATAATGCCACAATAGCAAGATTTTTATTTTTAAACTTTTCTTCAATTTCACTCAAATAGGATGTTTCATCCATGCAATTCGGGCACCAGCTACCTGTTATTTGAATTATCATTGCCTTGTTCTTGAATTGCTCATCTTCCAATTTAACCATATTGCCATTTTCATCCGGAAAAGCGAAAGTGAATTTGTTGAATCCGGGTTTTAAATACGTAAGTGATTTAGGATCAGGCAGCGCTGCATTGTTATTTTTACTAGCAATAAATGGCACTGCAGAATGTTTACCACTATAAAAATATCCTGACAACGTGTTATTCTCCAATATTTTCCCTTTGAATAAGAAAGCATGAGAACCATCAAATGCAGCGAGATAAAAATCATCACCGCTAACATAACCATTAAGCATGCGGTAATCGCCTGTAGTAGTTAAAAATGTACCGGAGAATTGATTGCCGTTTTGATGGAAAATACCGACTGTGTTGTCAATTGCATCACCATCAATAAATTTTGCATCGTATCTTCCACTTATATCAGTTACCGGTTCAATCATTCCGGGGCGATAAACATTTTCCTTTACAAACACAGCCTCAAATGGTAGAAAATAATTTCCCGGCCTGGAGTGGTCAAACCATTTTCCCGTAAGAGCCGATTCATCCGCATTAAATTTTGATATTATTTCTGTATTAAAAACCGGCGAAATAAATACAATTGAATCACCTTTTTTATTTAAACTTCCTGCAATTGTTTCAGGTCCGTTTTCTAAGGTATATTTGAATGGCTCCCCGGCAGCATTTCTTTCAATTGAGAAAAAGAATATCAAATCACCACCCGGTGTGCCTAAACTGCCTCGGAAATACTTCGCCTGTGCCTGCAAGCCAAATGGCAAGACAATTAAAATTATTACTATCCATACAAAACGGTGCATACTATATCAATTTAAGATTACTAACTTTACCACAAAGCTAAATTATTGTTTAAAGAAATTACTATATTACAATATCGTGAAAACGATAAAAAAGTTCCGCTTATTGATGTGCGTTCGCCTAAAGAGTTTGAACATGCGCATATTCCGGGTGCCATAAACATACCCTTTTTTTCGAATGAAGAGCGCGCTATGGTTGGAATTACCTTTAAAAAAGAAGGTCAAGACAGTGCCATAAAAAAAGGGCTTGAATTAGTTGGTCCAAAAATGGCTGATTACGTTACGCAGGCAAAGCAAATTGCACATGATGCTCAAGTAGATAATTTAGTTGTGCATTGCTGGCGCGGTGGCATGCGCAGTAAAAGCCTTGCTACGCTATTTAATTTTGCAGGTATTAAAACATCGGTAATTAAGGGTGGATATAAATCGTATCGCCGCTTATTACATGCCACTTTTGCAAAACCCTGGCACTTAATTATTATTGGAGGAAAAACCGGTAGTGCAAAAACGGCAATTTTAAAAGCTTTAGCAAATGAAGGCGAACAAATTATCGATTTAGAACAAATGGCTAATCACAAAGGAAGTGCGTTTGGTCATATTGGAGAAGATAAGCAGCCGGGCACGGAAATGTTTGAGAATATTTTATTTGAAAAATTAACAACACTCGATATTAATAAACGAATTTGGATTGAAGATGAAAGTCACTTAATAGGTTCCGTGTTTATTCCGGAAGTATTTTGGGAACATATGCGTAATGCATCGGTTATTCATTGCTCATTTCCTACCGAAGAACGCATCAATTATTTAGTAAAAACTTATGGCGACTACGATAAGCAAGCATTACTCGATGCTGTGCAACGTATCACCAAACGCTTGGGCGGACAGCACGCAAAAGCGGCAATCGATTTTTTTGAAGCAGGCAATTTAGCTGAAGCAACCGCAACTGTTTTAGTTTATTACGATAAAACTTACAGTTACGGTTTAAGTCAGCGCCCACAAGACAAAATTACCACGCTTGAAATGGAAAAAATTAATCCGCAGGAAAATAGTAAAGCAATAATTAAACTGGCTGATGCTCTGGAAATGTACAAACAGGTCATCACAATAAATTAATTTATCCGTTTAGAAATAGATAGACATATTTGCTTTTGCAAAAAATGGGACACCGGGTGTAAAATGCAATTCACTAACCGGCATTAGTTCATCTTGTAATCTTGATTCGGTATCAAATTGTGCTTCATTCCATTCTACATTAAATATATTTTGCACTTCAACACCAATTTCATATTGTTCAGTTGTATAATTTAATACCAAATCGTTTATAAAATAACCTTCAGCAATTACTGAACCTGCTTCATTCGCAGGTCTGTCGGCCATATATCGGTAACGCACACTGCCGTTCCATCCTTTTTGTGTTTGAATATTAATGCCACCAATTGAAGTTAGCGGTGCAGCTAAAGGAATATAGTTTTCGCCTTCCGGAGAATCAATTGCATTTGCCAGTGTATAATTAATATCCGCATCAATAAATAACCACTCAACTATTTGCCAGCGTGCCGACAAGTCGATACCCTTGCGCATTGTTTTACCGCCGGGTTCTACCACTGCAGCATCGCCTACATAAACGAACTCCTGCTCCAGATACAACACCCAAACTGCAGGATTTAAAACAAGTTGCTTGTATGGTTTGAAGCGCATACCTAAATCTGCTCCGTAGGCGGCAGGTAATGTTTGTATCGCATTTTGTGCTATAACAACACGTGTGTCGTTGGAATGAAATCCTTTTCCGGTATATAAATAAAAGGCAGTATTATTATTAAGATTATAATCGAAATTTAATTTATAGGTTAATATGCCATCATCTTCACTAATAAAATTATAGCCGGTATCTATCAAATTGTCATAAGCGAAATTAAATACATCATAACGCAGTATTGCTTCAATTTGTAAATCATCAGTCGCCGAAATTGTTTCGTTGATGTAAGCGAATCCATTTGTTTGATATACATTGCCATATGCGAGTCTGTCAAGCAATATTTCTCTATCTGCCACATGTGATAACTCATTTTCACGCACAAAATCATATCGGAAACCTATTCCTCCTGCAGAGGCAAGCGAGCGGCCGAACAAGGTACTTTCATGACTAAATGTTCCGTTATATCCGTATAAGCTGCGATGCTCTTTTTGCTTTATCATATCGCCATTGAGGCTATCTTCTAAAAAGAAAGTGAAGTTGGAATACAATTCAAATTTATAATCAGTAAAATATATTTGATTGGTAATTACGGTATTTGTTTGCAAGGCATTTTCATAAGTTAAATTAATATTTGAGCGACCGGTATTGCCACCCTCCCTGTCATCAATAAAACCAAATCTGTCGATTAATCCTTCATCAACAGTGCGTTGCGGAATTTGACCTGAAGCGTTCCATTTGCTGTTAAAAGTAGATGCTGTTACCGATAAAATCGCTTTATTATTTATAATTGAACGGTATTTAGCAAAAACATTTGTGCGATTAAAATCTTGAGGACTTTCAAAAGGTCCGTCAGTTACTTGATACTCGGCTGCAATATATGCAGAGCGATTCACGTTAGCAGAATTGATTAAAGGAATATCTAATAATACTAACGTACGCATTGTATTAAATTGACCTGCAGTTATTTTTACAGTGCTGTTAGTTAAATAATCGGCAGTATTAAAATTAATTGAACCGGCAGTTGCAAAATCGGCAAACTGCGCACTGTATGGTCCTTTTAAAAAATCAAAAGACTGAACAGTTTCGGGAATAACAAAATGCAAATCGGCATACCCTTGTCCGTGTGCATGGCTCACCATATTTACGGGAATGCCATCTACATTAATACTAATATCTGTGCCATGATCAATATCAAATCCACGTAAAAATATTTGTTCCGCTTTTCCGCCGCCTGCGTGTTGCGCGATGAACAATCCCGGCACCAAACGCAACAAGTCTTGTGCATTATCAGTTGGTCTTAATTTGATGTCAATTCCTGAAATAGTATTTTGGCGATGCGTCCTATCTCCGGTTACGGTAACACTTTCTAAATCAATAGGTGCACTATTTAAAGCAATTGCAATTATAGTTGCGGACAATTCACTAACTGTAGCTTGTACAATTGTTGCTGTATATCCAATATGAATAATTTCCAAATTTACAATACCCAAAGGTAATTCGGCAAAGGAAAAATTTCCAAATGAATTGGTAATGGTTGAGGTGCTATGCTCATGTAATAAAACAACTGCATTTGCTATTGGTTGACCTGTTGTGCTTTCGGTAATGTTTCCTTGCAAAACGCCGGAATAAGCAAATACATAAGAGCAATTCATGCTTATAATTACCAAAGTAATAAAGCGTAAAACGTAAGTGAACATAATAATGCTATTTTAAAATTAAAGACAAAAAAAGAGTTGCAGTGCAGCCACACTGCAACTCAATATGTAAACAACAATCATGTCTGCCTTTAATTTGCTAACCATTAAATGAACAATGTACTGCGTACAATTTCATCCGGGCAGACAGTATTTACTGCGTCCGGTGGTTGAATGGTAAGTATTTCATTTTTACTTAAAAGATTGAACTCAGGTTCAAAAAATGTAACTAATGAAGGAATATAAATGTTCGATAACGATTTTATTTCAATACAATATATAAAAATTTGCTCAAAGCTTATTGTTTTATTATTAGCTGCCGATTCCTTGTTGGCATTTTGCAAATCTTCATCCAAGTGATTTATAGATAACTGATGTAATTGCTCATGTTGCGCTTTAAAAAATTGATGCGCTAAACCATCAGTAATAAAAGGTGTTATGGGTCGCAATAAGGTCAACAAAACAATCAGCAGTAATACAACTGCAGCCGATTCGCTTTTTTGTTGGTATGTTTCCCTTAATTGCATGTGGATATTTACGTAGGTTTATTCACTTTGGATTTTAGGAGATGAATATGCGTTCAATAGTCCAGTAACTTGCTATTCCCGCAATTACAATGCATACCGGAATAACCAGTTTACTGCGATACCATTTCAGTTGACTAAACTGTCGACTCACAACAAAATACATCACCAAAATAATAGATAGCTGTCCTAGCTCCACACCAATATTAAAACTGATTAAGGCATTAGCGAAAGCATATTCAGGCATACCGAGGTCGTTGAGCGCGCCGGCAAAACCCATTCCATGAACGAGCCCGAAAATAAACACCATAACTAATCGCCACGGTTTCACTTTATCGGAATAAATATTTTCTATTGCCAAAAAAACAATCGATAATGCAATAATTGGTTCGATAATATCACCGGGAGCGTTAATGATGCCGTACATGCTTAAACCCAACGTGATGGTATGCGCCAATGTGAACATACTCGCTTGTAAAATAATTTTCTTGAGATTCGTATTCAAGAAAAACACGCAGAGAATAAATAAAATATGATCTAATCCGAGTGGAATGATGTGTTTAAAACCTTCGAATAAATATTGTCCGAACACCTCCCCTTCACTCATTTTATTGAGTGTATAATTAATAGTATGTGCAGAAGCCGACAAACCGGCGAGCAATATAATACTTAGCGATAAAAATATCTTTTTCATAAGTAAGCATTAAAAAAACCTCCCGTTAAAAAACGGAAGGTTAGGTTGGAAATATTACTTTGAAATGGTATTATTAATTTGTGCAGCTATGTCGGGATTCATTGCTAATGCATCTTGCATCAATTTATCCGCATCAGTTGCATTTCCTGATTGCTTGTAAATCATGCTTGCCTTATACAATGTAACAGGATTATTAGTTTTAGTAATCAACATCATATCTGCATACATTTTTGCTGAAGTATAATCTTCATTTAAATAAGCAGCCCATGCCATTAATTCGTTGGCATCAATATTTGCCGGACGATAGTTTACATCTTGTTTGGCAAATTTTAATGCATCATCAAAATTGCCGGTGTGCAAATAGGCTTCTGCCAATTCGCGAGCGGCATTATGTTTTACGGCAACATCCATTTTAGCTTCTTCCTTTTCTGCTTTTTTCAAGATGTCGAGCACATCATTGCGAATTTCTTCCGCTTTTTTAGTATCGCCTTTTAAAGCATAGATATCTGCTAATTGATTTATAAAAGCAACATCAGTCATAATAGTAATTGCAGCTTCAGTATTTTTTATTGCTGCATCATAATTTTGTTTCGCTTTTTCTAATCTGCCCATACCGGCTTTAGCATGTGCATAATTATTGCGCAAACCATCTGCGGTTGAATAACATATTTCGGCATTTTTTAAATCGCCGGTCATTAACAATAAGTCACCTAAAACAATTCTAGCCCATTCGGTAGATTCAGCACCCGGCAAGCCCGATTCAACTGCCATTTTCATTGCTTCAATAGCACCTTGATTATCACCGTGAATTTGACGCAGATAGGAAACGCGAGAATAAGAGCGAATATCAGGACGCAATTGGATCATCATATCGCAATACTTAACAGCTTCGGCGTAATGGCCAAGTTCTACGTTCGCATCTACCAAAGCACCTAATAATTGAGCATTGTGATTACTGATTTTATAAGCAGCATTTCCGGCTTCTAACGCAGCTTGAAACTGGTGCATCGATAACAAAACACCTGATTTAAATGTTAATGCCTGAAACTCTAAATTGCTGTCTTTTTTATCGCTGGCTAAAATAACATCCAACATTTTAATGGCTGCTTGATGATAATAATTGCCATTTCCGGTTAAACGGGCTTCAGTGATAAAAACGTGAGCCAAAAGAATATACTGATCCAACGCATCAGGATTCGTTTTCAAAGTAGCAACAGCTTTGTCGTAATTGGTTAATAATTGTTCCCATTCAACATCAGTTCCTGTTGTTAATGGGTTATCGAGTAGCATGGGGATAGCAGATTCGATGGACGTTTCAGCGTTTTTGCCGCTCATATTTGAGCAGGATTGTGCGCTAAATAATGTAGCGGCGATAAGGATTAGGGTGAATATTTGCTTTTGCATGTTGTTTGTTTTGGAGATATATACGAGGTTGGTTGGGGTTTGGATTTATAATTGGTCATGTTTTATTAAAAGGAACCTACCAAGGTAGGCAGGCACGGATGACACGGATTTAACGGATTAACGCAGATTAAATCCGTTAAATCCTTTTCATCAGCAGAATGGCTGTTCAGCTGTTTCATTGGTACGTAGGTAGATTTGCACATTAGCTGTTCGGTAATGCGATAATTGCTCAGATTCAAATTCCGAAAACGGTTGGTTGGAAACCAAACCGCGGAAAGTAGAAGTCAAAAGCATGTAACTCCAAAACAATCGTACACAAAAACGGCAACCCTTTCAGGTTGCCGCGAATTTTAATTAATTAATGCAATTTACACCACACTAATTTTTTGCTTCGGTAACGCTTCACCTTTTAACAAAGGCAGGTGAACGTTTAATACACCATCTTCGTACTTCGCTGTAATTGCTGAAGCATCAATAGTGGCGCCTAAAGTAAATGTGCGGGTAAATCCTCCGCGACTGTACTCTCTGCGCACCCATTCAGGACGAGGAAATCCTTCAGGCGGACGATAACTCACTGTTAGTTGTCCACCTTCCAGTTCCACACTGAAATGTTCGCGAATTCTACCCGGAGCAAAAACAAGCATTTCATAGCTATTCTCCGTGGTGTAAATGTTTACTGCGGCTCTTTCCATTGACCGGTAAAGCAACTGCCGTTCGTTGCCTCCTCTGGTGCCTTTTGCGGCACTTGTTTGGTTTTGATACATAATAATGAACCTTTTTTGGTTATATAATAAGTATATAGTCGAATGAAATGGAAAAATATTTTAACCACTGTTAATTCTCCGATTCTAAATCCTGAAACTTAAAAGGAACGCAGATAAAACGGATTTAACGGATTAACGCAGATTAAATCCGTTTTTATCCGTTAAATCCGTTTTATCCGTGCCTGCCTACTTTAGTAGGTTCCTTTTCACACACAAAAAAAGGAGGCCCAAAAGGACCTCCTTCAATATAAACAAACATACAAGCCTAATTATTTAGTCACGATAAATTTATCGATAACTTGTTTTTCACCATTTTTAATTTGAACAAAATAAACACCACTTTCGAGGTTATCTAATCCAAGTGTGAAAGTATTATTTCCTGATGTTGCAGTTGTTGTTTGGGCAATATAAATTTTGCCTGTTATATCAACTACATTTATAGAAACACTACCTGCTTCACTAGTGAAATAATTTAATTGTAATTTATCACTCGCAGGGTTAGGATATACTTCCAACATACTTTCAGTTGTAGTACCTAATCTGCATGGTGTGCTGAAAGGCATCCAAGCTGTTGTGAAAGTTTCACCTGCACCAACACATTTTACAGTAACTCTAAATTCGTAATTTGTGCATGGTGTTAAACCATATAATGTTGTGAAATTAGCAACAGAAGGAACCTTAACTACTGGACCAACACCAACTATGCGATAATCAACACGGTAAGAGGTTGCTTCTTCACCACTCCAGCTTAAATTAACTGTTGTAGCATCAACTGTAACAGCATTTAAATCTGTAGGCGTTCCGCAATCAGTTTCAGCTAAATAATCAACCGGTAAGCCTGAACATTTACCTGCACCACTCCATGGTTTTTGCACGTAAGGGAATTTAGCTTTAAAAGTTGTATCATTAGCTTCAACACCTGTTGTATAAGTATAAACATCTAATAAATCGGTAGTAACAGGTGATGGATCAACTAAAGGATCATAATCATCGTACCACAAACCAATAGCAGCTAATACAATACCACTTACTGCTTGCAATTCAATGCGTGTTACATCATCTTCTAAACGGCGACCGTTAGGGAAACCATCCATATTAGGAATCCATTGTAAATCTGCAGTAGCTGCATAAGTTGGGTCGGTTAAACCTAACACTGCTGCTTGAACTAAACCTAATGAACTAAAAGCAGGATCGTTTCTTGGTGTAACAGGAACTGCCATATTTAAGCGTAACATATCTCCACCGTTAGGTAAAAAGTTATTGATAAACGGTTTACCGGCTGCTAATGGATTACCTGCTTTTCCTGTTGCCAATTGATATGGCGGAAAGTTTGGTGCACCTGTAAAAAATATCGGCCATAAATCCACTGAACGCGGTTTGCCTGCTGCAGGTAATAAAAGTGTTCCGTAAATGGCATCATCTAATGCTGTTCCTGCAACTGCAGGTGAACCTTTTAAACCATATAATCCGTCGGCACCATTAGTGAAATCATAAGCACCTAAACTTGCTTTTTGGATACGCAAAGGAGCTAATCCCGGAACGGCACCACCAAATAAATCATCATCCATGTATAAACCTAATTCAGGATTGTAGAAATATTCAAAATGCGCTGCATCTTCTGCATAAGGTGATAATGAATTCCAATAATCTTTTTCACCAATCGGAATAACAGCTTCATTTGTTAATGGCATACCTAAACGAGATACTTGAATCCAATCGCCACTCGCAGTTTCTGTGCCATCACCATTTAATGTGCGCATAGCAGGGCGACTTGCACTTGCCCATACACCAATTACGAAATCGCTATCCAAAATATCATCAGCCATTGCTGCTGTTAAACCATCTTTTTGCAAAGATGAAATTGGAATTTGCAACGCAATAACGTGCACGTTCATACAAGCAACACCATCATGATTTACGCCACCCATACGCGGAGCATCACCTAAATCGAATATACCGCCAAGGTCAACAAAAAATGGATCATCCGCAGGACCTGCATATACTTTGCCACCACCCGGAAGCGAAGTAATAGCACCATCAATTAAACTTTGGTAAGAAACACCTAAACCAACACCACTATTTATTGAACGTGGGCCAATATTCGGTGGAGGTACTGCACCACCGGTTATTATTGTAGTAAAAGATGCTCCACCATCAACACTTCTTTCGCAAGTGTAAGTCATTTTAATATTTTGTGCACCTAAGCGAATATTAAAAAATGTGCTTGGATCTTCATCCGTTCTGCTGAAAGTGAATCGATAAATAATATCATCACCAAATGTGCTTATATTATTATCAATATGAATTTCGTAACGAATGTCTTGTCCGAACGTATAATAGTTTGGACCACCATGCGGCAATTGTAACGGAATATAGTTAGCAATTATGGTAATCATTTCCGGATTATCAGGACTGCGAAACGCATACAAATCCGTATTATCAGCCAATGGATCATCGGCTATTAGCGGAGCTTCACGGTGACTGGAAGCTGACGCCTGAAAAGTAGGCAACAACATCATCGTTGCGATGAGCAATGCACTCAACTTTTCTTTTATCATATATAATTTATTTTTCATTTTATTTAATTTGATGATTATTGGAATTAATATTCAAAATCAACTTCAGTTCCTCTCCAAGGAGCAGCAACATAAGGGAATGATGTTTGGAATGTAGCATCGTTATGTTCAACACGCGTTGTGTAATTAATTACATCGCGCATATCACGTGTTAACGGTGATTCACCTGTAGCAGGATCATAATCATCGTACCATAAACCAATAGCAGCTAAAACAATACCGCCAACAGCTTGTAATTCAATGCGTGTAACATCATCTTCTAAACGGCGACCGTTAGGGAAACCATCCATGTTAGGAATAAATTCTAAAACTGTAGAAGTATTAAATGGATCAACTGTTAAACCAATAACAGCAGCAGCCAATAAACCTTCAGAGCTAAAGAAAGGACTCATACGATCAGTTACCGGAACTGCCATATTTAATCGCAACATATCACCGCCGTTTGGCAAGAAATTGTTTACGAAAGGTTTTCCTGCAGCTAGTGGATTACCCGCTTTGCCTGTAGCTAATTGATAAGGAGCTAAGTTTGGTGCGCCTGTAAAAAATAAAGGCCATAAATCTACCGAACGAGGTTTACCTGCAGCAGGTAATAATAATGTTCCGAAAATAGCATCATCTAATGCTGTTCCGGCAACTGCAGGGCTGCCTTTTAATCCCCATAAACCATCAGCACCATTGCTGAAATTATAAGCACCTAAACTCGCTTTTTGAATACGTAATTTTTGAAATTGCGGAACAGCAGTTCCAAACAATGCATCATCCATATACAATGCTAATTCAGGATTAAAGAAAAATTCAAAATGCGCTGCATCTTCTGCATACGGTGATAATGAATTCCAATAATCTTTTTCTCCAAGTGGAATAACAGCTTCGTTCGTTAAAGGCATACCTAAACGAGAAACTTGAATCCAATCGCCCGAAACAGATTCTGTACCATCGCCATTTAATGTGCGCATAGCGCGGCGACTAGCACTTGCCCAAACACCAATAACAAAATCGCCATCAAGAATATCGTCAGCCATATCAACCGACAAACCATCTTTTTGCAACATGCTAATTGGAATTTGTAATGCAATAGTGTGACAATTAAAATGTCCTAAACCATCGCGAGGTGTTTCAGTTGCGCGTGGTGCATTTCCTAAATCGAAAATACCACCAAGGTCAACAAAAAATGGATCGTCAACCGGTCCACAAAAAACTTTTTCGCCGGTAACAGCGGTAGCAACGGCAGCCATCATTAATTCATCGTAAGAAGCTGCGCCGAGGCCAACAACAGGATCTTCAATTGAGCGTGCGCCAATGTTGATAGCTGGAACTATACCATCGGTTACAATGGTAGTAAAAGTAATACCACCATCAGTGCTTTTTTCGAGCATATAGGTAGTTTTCAAATTTTCGGCACCCAATCTAATACTAAAAAATGTAGTAGGGTCTTCGTTTGTGCGCGTAAACGTAGCGCGATAAATAATATCGTCACCGGGAGTGGCAATATTGTTATCAATGTGAATTTCGTAGCGAATATTTTCACCGAAGTGATTATAATTCGGACCACCGAAAGGAATTTCTGCCGGAATGTAGTTAGCAATAATGGTAACGAAGTTAGGATCATCCGGACTCCTAAACACGTAAAGGTCGGTATTGTCGGCAAGCGGGTCATTGGCAATAAGCGGAGCCTCTCTGTGGCTGGATGCCATTGCCTGTGTCGCCATCAACCCTGACGCAATAAACATGCAGTTTAACGCTACATGCTGCAACCTTTTAATCGGTTGGGTGAGCAATTTTTTCATAGAATACATTTAAGGTTAGAAAATTTATTTCGCTGATATACGAGGGGAAATGGCGGTTGGATTTATTTTAGAGAATTATAATTACCGAGAGAGTTTGAATATAACTCCAAAGGGCTCGCCCCAAAGTGAAATTTGGTGAGGCACGAACTAATTTTCTACTTTGGGGCGTTGCCGCGCTAGGGGCAATCTTCCTCCGAATTACATTCTCGTGCGCGGCCGGGTTTTCCGCTTCAACTCCGCTCCCGCTGAAAAAGCGGGATGCGGGGTTTCCGCTACAACCCCTAACGCGGAGGGAGACTGCTAATCGCGATAATAATAAAATCTATTAGTTACTCAAATAGGAGCTTAATAATCAATAAAACAACGGTCTGAACTATGACTTGTGTGATTAGTATGATTACTATGAATGCTTTGATTAATGTGAATGACTGTTTATTAGGTGTTTCAAAATATTTTGTAAATTTGAATACTATAATTACTTGATAATTTTTATACGATGATTAATAATGAATATGTGGACAGTGAGTTGACGGGTAAAATAATCGGTTGTGCGATGGAGGTTCATCGAGAATTGGGTAGTGGTTTTCAGGAAGTTATTTATCAAAGGGCTATGGCAATTGAAATGTCTAAAATTGGACTTTCATTTTGCAGAGAGTACGAAATGGAAATAATCTATAAAGGAGAACACATCGGCACGCGGAGGGTTGATTTCTTTGTGGAAGGCAAAATAATGGTTGAATTAAAAGCTGTTGTGCTGCTGGAAGATGTGCATTTAGCGCAAGCTATCAATTATATTGAAGTTTATGGATTAGAAATTGGACTATTAATAAACTTCGGAAATTCAAGTTTGCAGTTTAAAAGAGTGATGAAACCTAAACGGAAGTTTTTTAAAAAATCAGTGTTTTAGATATATTTCATGAAAAAGAAAGCAATCCACAATTACTATGGACGTTGCAAATTATGTGGGGTAATGAAAGCTCTAACTTTCGAGCATGTTCCACCTAGAGTTGCTTTTAATAAAACCACCCTACATAAATCCATTAAAATAGAAGATTTAAACGGAATTGAAAAGATTGAAACATTTAACCCTAAAGGTAGAATTTTACAAGGAGGCATAGGTTATTATGCTTTATGCAAAGTGTGTAATAACTTTTTAGGAAAAAATTATGTTCCTGCTTATAAAAATTTTGTCGATAGCGGAATTTACGCATTGGTTTTCAATCCAATGCCAAATGCAATTTATGGTTCTAGAATTCAAGAGCCGTTAAAAATTCTAAAACAAATCATTTCTATGTTCATCGTAATTAATGATGAAGAATTTGGAGCCCATTATCCTGATTTAATTAAATTTGTATCAGATCTCAATTCAAAGGAACTTCCAAATAGATACAATATTTATTGTTACCTAAAAAGTAGCGGTCAATATAGGTATTGTGGACTTTCCTTTAATAGGGACCCAATATTAGGTTTCATAACATGTTCAGAAATGGCATTTCCTCCTTTTGGTTTCATATTAACCATTGATTATGTGGGTAAATTAAAACCTGTTGAAAATATCACCTCTTTTAAACAATTCGGGCTCGATGAAAAGGTTAACCTAGATTTAAACCTGGTAAAATTAGAAACACATTTACCATTCCCTGCACTTGATTATAGATCAAAAGAACTAATTAATAAAGGGATTTTTGGTGATAATGTAATAAAAAGCAAGTTGGGGTTATAAATACTAATATATTTTTCAGTAAATAACTATTTGTTAAACTCAATCTATAGATTGAGTATTACTCCCATCCCACCCAAATCCCCTATCTTTACTCCCCAAAACCCACATCCATCCATGCTCCCAACCCAACTCAAACCAAAACAGGCGCTCAACAAAGCCTTTCTTAAGGTAAAACCCAACCGCTCGCAAATTGAGGCTTTTAAAAG
>JANMLV010000297.1:0-11175 GCA_031372705.1 Bacteroidota bacterium
GATTTAGTTAAATATTAAATTTTAATTCGCACACATGAAAAACATATTCGTAACAGGCATAGGCACTGATATTGGCAAAACAATTGTTTCAGCAGTTTTAGTTGAAGCTTTGCAAGCCGATTATTGGAAACCTGTGCAAAGCGGTGGATTAGATTATAGCGATACCCAGCGCGTTAGTAATCTAATTTCAAACACAAAAAGCAAATTTTTTCCGGAGGCCTATCGTTTTAAAAATCCGGTATCACCTCATCTTGCTGCCGATATGGAAGGAACCGAAATTAATCCCGCAGCTTTTGTATTGCCTGAAACCAATAATAGGTTGGTAATTGAAGGCGCCGGAGGATTAATGGTGCCTTTAACCAATACCTTTTTGATGTTGGATCTTATTAAACAATTAGATGCAGCCGTAGTTTTGGTCTCTAAAAATTATTTAGGCAGTATAAATCATACTTTGCTATCGGCATCCGTTCTTAAAGCGCATAACATTCCAGTCTTAGGCATAATTTTTAGCGGGAATGAACATTTAGCTAGTGAAACTGTCATTTTATCGTTAAGTCAATTACCACTAATCGGTAAAGTGGAACAAACTGATATAATCGATAAATCATTTGTTAAGCGTCATGCAGAAAAAATAAAATCTCAACTTTTAAAACAATATTAAGCCTATGGATAGCACCGGACCAATTTGGTACCCGTTTACGCAAATGAAACTGGCGCCTGAACCAATTCATATTGTTAAAGGAGCAGGCGCATTACTTGCCGATAAAGACGGTAAAGTTTATATTGATGCTATTTCGAGTTGGTGGACAAACATTCATGGCCATTCGAATGCTTACATTGCACAAAAGTTGTATGAACAGAGTTTACAATTAGAGCACGTAATTTTTGCGGGATTTACCCATACACCGGCATTAAAATTGGCAATGCGCTTATTAATTCATGCAGAAGGATATTTTTCAAAAGTATTTTATTCCGATAATGGTTCTACTGCTGTTGAAGTTGCAATAAAAATGGCATTGCAATATCACAGCAATACCGGAAGCACAAAAAAAACAATTATTGCATTTGAACACAGTTACCATGGTGATACATTTGGCAGCATGAGTGTTAGCGATAGAAGTGCCTTTACCCAAGCTTTTCATGATAAATTATTTGATATAACTTTTATTACACCTCCACTTCCGGGTAAAGAAGCAGAAAGTCTGGAGCAATTAGCAAAGCATTTAGAAAGTAATGATATTGCTGCGTTTATATACGAACCACTAGTAATGGGCTCAGGAGGCATGTTAATGTATGCGCCTGAACATCTTGAAAAATTAATTGCATTGGCAAAATCGAAAGGGACTGTGTGTATTGCTGATGAAGTAATGACAGGCTTTTATAGAACAGGAAAGTTATTTGCAAGCCAATTTTGTACCAGCAGACCTGATATCATGTGTTTAAGCAAAGGCATAACCGGCGGTGCTATGGCGTTAGGTGTTACCCTGTCTTCGCAAAGTATTTTCGATGCATTTTACAGTGACGATAAAATGAAAACTTTTTTTCACGGTCATAGCTATACTGCAAATCCATTAGCCTGCACTGCTGCCAATGCGAGTATGGATATTTTAGAACAAGAAGGTTTTTACGATAATGTTAAAAGTATAATTGCCATTCAAAAAGATTTTGCAAAACGTTTGCTCGATTACAAAACGGTAGAAAATAAAAAGGTTGAAAATATTCGCCAATCAGGAACCATATTGGCATTTGATGTTGTAACGCCGCATCAAACCGGATATTTTAATGCGCTGCGCGATGAAATGTATGCTTATTTTATAGCTAACGGTGTTTTACTTCGACCTTTGGGCAATACAGTATACATTATGCCACCTTATTGCATTAATGTGGAGCAGATGGTAAAAGTGCACGCAACAATTTTATCGTTTTTATCTATTCCCTAATTAATCCCAATTCGGTTTTTGTTTATCGAGGAAAGATTGAATACCATGCTTGCAATCAGGAGTAGCTCTTGCTTTTGCATTTACTTCGGCTGCATGAAATAAAGCTTCATCCAAACGCATTTCCTGAATAGCCGCAATCATTTGTTTGGTTGCTTTTAACGAAGCGCGACTGGTATTATTAATTAAATCGGCACACAAAGTATCAATTGTTTCTTGCATCATTTCAATGCCAACAACATCGTTAATTAAGCCAAATTGTTTTGCATCCTGGGCAGATATTAATTTACCGGTGAGCAATAGTTCTTTCGCATTGCGTTCATTTATTTTGCGCAATAAAAATACCATTACAATAGCAGGAACAAAACCAATGCGCACTTCTGTATATCCAAACTTAGCCTCATCAACAGCATAAGCAAAATCGCAGACAGCTGCTAATCCGCAGCCACCTGCAATTGCATGTCCCTCAATTTGTGCAATAACAGGTTTCGATAATGTATAAATTTGTTTATACAATTCCATCAGCGAAGCAGAATCTTCTAAATTTTCTTGAAAATTGTTCTTTTGCAATGATTGTAAATACGCTAAATCGGCACCGGCACTAAATACTTCGCCCTTGCCTTTTAATACAATTACCTTAACCTCACTATCGTGTTCTGCTGCTGCAAATGCCTGTTTTAGTTCTGCAACTAATTCCGCATTAAATGCATTGCGTTTTTCAGGGCGATTGAGCGTAATAGTGCAAATTTTATTTGCATTTGTATAAATGATAGTATTGTAAGTCATATTATGTAACGATGCAGTTTTAAAATGTGTTGTGGTAAACAACATTTTAATTCCTGATTAAAAATCTATTTTATAATAGAACAAAGGTAAAAATCCTAATTGATATTCTTCTTTCACCGGACTGGCAGTTGGGTCAGCCGGGTTTGGCGCATAAGTTAAGCCTAAAACATTCTGTATATTGAGCAAATTAACTAAATCGAGTGCAATTTCGTGTGTAACGCTGTTCTTTTTGGAATTAATGCGATAGGCAAGTTTCAAATCGAAGCGGAAATAATCTTTTAACTGTATGGTATTTGTAAGCGAATCGATGAAAATCAATTCTTTTGCGGCGATGGTTGCCAACGTATCGACAGGTGTAGTGAGTTTTCCGCCTGCGTAGGTCATTTTAATTCCGGTTGTAAGCGTGTTTCGTTTGTTGATGGTCATTTCATATCCACCCAATAAGTTTGCCGCATAATTGCCATTAAAATCGGTTTTGCGCTCAATACCATCGGAACCGGTGTATAATGAATTATAAATGGAACCGGTTGCCAAGAAAAAGAAATGATTGCTAAAGAATTTTTCAAGAGTTACCTCAGCACCATAGTTCTTGCCTGTTCCGGTGTTTTCGAGTGAATCGGGGAAAAACCTGGCGAACCCACTTCCTTCATTTGCCAATGAAAAAGCAGAAGGTGTTATTTCAATAGGCACATCATACAACGATTGAAAATAAGTTTCCACTTTCAATCTGAAATTTTCACCTAAACTTTGGTCGTAACCTAACACAGCATGAAAACTGCGAATAAAACCAACTGCATCATTTAACAATACAAATGAATTATCCGGTTGCAATTGCTGATATGTATATTGATAACTCGGTAACATCTGACTATGCAATCCTGCACCAAAGTTTAGCGATGATTTATCACTAATCTTATAACTCAATCCTGCACGAGGTTCTAACGACTTGCTATTGCTGTTTAAGGTAAACAATTGACCGTGTAATCCGCCATTTATTACCAACTTCTCTCCTGCTTTATATTTCCATTGAAAATACAATTGCATTAAATACGCATCTTTATTAAAATCATATCTATTATCCCAATCCCAAGTAAATAAATTTAAATTGGAATCAAGATGGGTATAATTATATCGCTCGGCGCTGATACCGGTTTTAAAACTATGGCGATTATTTATTTTCTTGTTAAGATTATATGATGCATTAAATTTTTGGTCCTTAAATGTATAATTCATATTCGGAATCATGCTGTCAATTTCGAACTCTGCGTTGCGATAAACTAAAACATGATTCGCATGATTTTCTTGCCAAGTATAAGCCACAACTGCTTTTCCATAGGTAGTAGTATTAATTTGATGACCATAAGAAACACCTGCAACTGCCATGCTAGTTCCAAAATATTGGTCACGGTCACTGTCGCCATATAATTCAGTTTCCGCTTTATCGAATTCACTTACCAGAATATCGATATTGCTTTTTCCACCCACACCAAAAACATTAAATACACCTTTCCCTTTAGGGAACGACAATTTAAAAGCCCCATCGTAATAATTCGGAACAGCACTGGTTCCGATTTGTAAATTAACGAATTGAAATAATTGTAATGTTGAATATCTGAAACTCACTAAATAAGATGATTTTGTTTCTTTATTAATTGGACCTTCTGCAAATAATTCGGTACCTAAAAAACCAATTTGTCCGCTGAATTCATGTTTTTCGTTATTGCCTTTGCGCATCGTTAAATCAAACACCCCTGCAATGGCATTGCCGTATTCAGCGGGGAATGCACCGGTAAAAAAATCGGAATTACCTAAATACTTATTATTGATAATAGACGCCGGACCGCCGGTTGTACCTGCAATGGCAAAATGGTTTGGGTTGGGGATGTCGATTCCTTCTAAACGCCAAAGTACACCTATTGGTGAATTACCTCTAACTACGATATCATTTCTAGAATCATCGGCACCTTGAACGCCGGCAAAATTACTCGCCATACGCGCAGGATCACCGCGACTACCGGCATAGCGGTCGGTTTCTTCCACACTAAAAGTGCGGACACTCACAACGGCCATTTCATTATTTACTTCCCCTTTATTTTGATAGGCAGAGATGGTTACAGCATCCAAACTCGTGGCACTTTCTTCCAATTCAACATTGAGTATTACTTCTTTTCCGCCGGTAATTACGAGGTTACTCATAAACACATCTTCGTAGCCAACATAAGTAAATTTAAGGCTTACACGACCTACCGGGGCGTTTTCCAACCTGAAATTTCCATTTTCATCAGCAGTTGTACCGCCTATCATGAGCGAGTCGGCATACATGATTACAGTTGCGCCAATTAATGTGGCTTTTGATTCACTGTCGATAATTTGACCACGAATGGTTTGGGTTATGTTTTGGGAAAAGGAGATTAAGGGCAATAAACACAATAAAAGGGTTGTGATTCGTTTCATGATTGTAATTTGAAACAAATGTAAGAATTCAAACTCAATAGTTCGATCTGAGTCTTTTATGAATACACAGTTACAAAGTTTAAGTAATAAAAGACCGCAACCATCTAATTTATTCAATAACAATAGGTGCTCGCAACAACTGTTTTCCATCATCAAGCACGATATAATACAACCCGGAATTTAAGTTTTCTACATTTATCAAAAAACTGTTGTTGTTCGCACTAACATTTGTAGAATATACTAACCTACCATCTACCGTAAACAATGAAATTTCACTGGATGACTTCAGCAGCGTTGACTCTACTGTAAAACTTCCTGTATTTGGATTTGGGTAAATTTGAATGTCATTATCAGCTACTAAATCTACTGTAGATGTTGGCAAATCAAATGCAACTATCCATGCATCGAAAAAAGCAATGCCCTCACTAACTCCACACGTAATATCGTAATCCGGCAAAACATCCGGAGCTACTACTTGTAAAAAGCAATAGAGTTTATTGTTACTTAAAACCATGCTACCAGTAAAATTGCCTCCACCTAAATCGCCGTTCGAATAACTGCCGCCAAAGTTTTTGCTCCAAATTAAATTCAAATTATCATCTATTTTGGCTAGCCAAAAATCGTTTGCTTCACCGTTGTTATAATTATCAGGTAAATCATAATCTAAAGACTTACTTGTACCCAATAAAATATAATCACCATTTTCATCAACAATTATTCTTTTAAATAAATCACTACCGGAACCACCCCATTGCTTAAAATCAATCATTTGCAAAAGTGTATCAAATATGGCAATAGCACCTTCATTACTTGCATGCCCTTCTTCTGCAGGATAAATAAGTGATGAGGGATTCCCAGCACCAGCATAAACAAATTTGTCATTAACAATAATAAACGACTCTTCGTTTCCAGCATATAAATCAACTCCATCAGACATAATATTTTCATCAACAATAGTACCTAAACTATCCATTTTTATGAACCAACGTTTTTCTCCAATAATAGGTGAAGATGCGAGGTCGTAATCATTTGAATTTGTACTAATATGGAAATAATAAAAGCCTCTGCTAATCTCTGCAATGTTTGCCAGCCCGCCTTCATTGCCGGTGCCACCCAATACTTTTAACCAAACTATATTGCCAACACTATCCAATTTAAATATAACAGCATCTGAAGTAAAACCACTCCCATAATGAAATGGAATGTCTCCATTAGAGGAGTAAGTTCGACCTGTAATTAACACACCCCCATCCAAAGTGGGTAAAATTGCTTCAAATTCTTCATTACCGGTTCCACCAATGGCTTTACTCCATATTTTATTACCGTTATAATCGGTTTTTATAACAGCAAAATCAGCTAAACCATGGCCTTCAGGAAAGTCACCATTGTTGGCACTGGTTACTCCGCCGATAACAAATCCAAAATCTTGAATTTCAACTATTTTGTGAAAAATTGTTGTATTGTCAAACTCATCCGCTTCCACCCCGCCGTAATTTTTTACCCACAACAAATTGACATTTGAATCAAACATTATAAGTGTAGCTGGATTAAGCAAGGAGTCTTGGTCTACCATAAAAACATCATTTTCACCAAATTTAGCGATGGCAGCAATTTGATTGGTTTCTGTTAAAATTGCGTCCTTAAAACTGTCATCTCCAGTAGTACTAAAACAAGTTTGCCATGCAATTGTTGGTTGAGCAACTGTAGTGCTACTATAAGCCATCATCAGATATAAAATCCTTAATACTTTCATAAAATAGTTTTGAAAAATAAATTAATAAATTACCAATTTCTCTGTGCCAAGTGTGTAATTATTTGCTTTTACTTCTATAAAATAAATCCCGGGTAGTAATTCGGATAGTGGCAATACAATCTTATTATTGTAGGCGGTAGTATTGAGTGTAAATACAACATTGCCTAGCACATTTGTTATTGATAGGTAATAATCTATTGCTTCTTCTGCATTATAAATGGTTATATAGCATGCATTGTGAGCAGGGTTTGGAAATATCTCGAATTTTTTATTACTAATAATAGTATTTTCCAATAATTGCTTATAATAAGGTGTTTCGTAAATCGAATCAATTATTTCATCAATAATTGTTTCACCTTGCATGCCCAATAAATTAATTGCGGCAATACCGGCTCGTGAATCTTTACTACTTAGGGATGATAATGATGACTTTTCATCTATAGTTAGACTATCTAAATTACCTTCAGATTTAATTTGATTTATCAAACTGAAATAATCGCTTAAGGCTACTTCTTGTTCATTTATTGGCGTTATGGTTGCTAAAGCAACCGCGGAAGTATTATAGTCCTCGCTCGAAGTGTAAATATCTGCTAACTTAAATTTGGACCAGTTAGTCAAATCATCATTTAATAGTAAGATTGCAGAATCAATTTGCTCATTTATTAAAAAATTTGTGGCAGCTCCATTAATTTGCAAATATTTTCCATTTACTAATTCATTCGAGTGTAAATTTAAATCACGCATTGGAGAAGTTATGATTGCATAATTTCCATTAGGTAATTCAGCAATTGAGTCTGTAAATAGTGATGCAATTTCTGGATTTATTAGAATTTCTTGTTCTAAAGTTGTAGCAACATTATTTGAAATTGGAGAATTATCTGATACAACATTGATTAATTCATTAGTAGTTAATACCGGTGTTTCAATTATTTTATTTAAAACGGTGTCTGTTAAATAAGGACCTATTTCTGCTAACTCAGTTTCAGTAATATTATTTGTACCAATTTTAAATAATAATTCATCTGTATTGCCGCCATCAATTACTGCATTTGCGGCATATATTTCTGAAGAAAGCACATTGGCTTCGGTAATCATCATTTGTGCTGAAGGTTCTTCACCGCATGGGTCCGGCAGTTGAGATGGGCAAGATAGCTCAGTTTGTGTTGAGCCGCAATCGTGCAATGTAATTCCCGGACTAAAACAAGTGGGTTGGTAACCGGTGTGATGGTAATAATGAATGCCCGGCACACCTGATTGGATATAAAAATCTCCATAAGCAATGGTGCAATCATTACTAAAGTCGTTGCCGGCAGGTAAATGGGCAAGGCCACATGTACCTTGGTCGTCGATAATGCCGCTAGTTACTGCTATATTATACTTTTCAATTGGTTGGGTAAATGTGTTGCACTTAAGGGTTAAGTTTACGTTGTTGTTTTGACAACGAATGCCAATATCAAGGTTCTCGAAATAATTACGATATACCTCTTCAGTAGTATTACTATTGTTGGCAATAAATAAACCATTGCATGAAGCAAGCGGATTGCTCGAGCTTAAACTCCATCTTTTAAAGGTATTGTCTTCCAAATGATTTTCGGCATTACCGTAGTCCGTACAACCTTCTAAGTATAATCCATAACTGGTGTTATTGACTCTATCCGGAATTTCAAACAAATTACTCGATATTTTTAAATTACCCATTCCGGAGATTAAAACGGCCCTATCGTTGCCGTAAAAGCTGTTGCCTTCAATTGTTAGCGGGTAATTAAAAAAATACCCAATAGAGCGTGCATCAATTGCTCTGTATAGGGTATTGAATGTATTTCCTGCATATTCGTTACAACCGCAGGGCAGTCCGGGTTCGATACACGTTTTTACCACATCAAAAGTAGATTCTTCACTAAATATTCCTTTGCCTCTATTTGTTCCAAGTACCGCCAAAGGGCCTACATAGGTATTGGTGTTTTCAAACTTATTCAATTGAAATAAAACTCCTTTTGTTTGTTTTAAATACACATGCCTTGTTGGAAAGGTATTTGCTATAAATTGATTGTCTGTTAAAAATTGGCAATTATAAAACTCACCAATATTTTCTTTATTGAATTTGTAAAAGGATGCTGATTCAATATTGTTTATAAAATAGGCATCATGTGCTATTATTATTCCACCATTATAATTTTCATCCATTTGTGTTGTTAGAAAACGATAAGAAGCTGTTACACCTTTTTCGGAATTTTGAATGGTTGCACCATTTTTTAAATATACAACACCATGGTCGGTTGCACTAGCCGGATAAGCACCTGAAATTACATCAACTTTAGAAGGATGTATTAAATTTTTGTCACCCATTACTTCTATACCATACCAAAAGCTTTCACAATTATTTGTAATAGTAGCGCCATCAATAACTAATCGCCCGCCTTTATTTACTTTAATGGCTTTGTTGGCACCCATGCTGATTGTAGCAGATTCAATAGTTAAAACAGCGCCACTCGTAACCACAATATCTGTCTGCAATTGCTTATCAGTATTCCAAACCACATTACCGTAAATAAATTGTGGGTTGTAAGTAGTATAAGTTAAGTCGGGTAGTGGACTTTCCCAAAAACCAAATCCAAATATCGTTGCCCTTAGTGTATTTGTGCAATAATGTATTTCAAGATCGTTAACACTGCCAAAAGGCAAGTTTTCGCCGAAACATTCCCAAGCGCCATCAGGTAGCGCCGACTTGTTCCAAACATAAACACCAACATCTGTTCCTGCAAAAATGATATCGTTACTACCTTTCCAGTAAACCAATGCTAAAACAGGGTAATTTGGCAATCCGTTGGATTTGTTTAACCAAGTTGTACCTCCATCTGGAGAATAATATACACGTCCCTTTTTGGCATTTTTATTTGGGTCGTTGATTTCATCAGATAGCACATATTCTTCCATAAAGCCATCTAAAGTATTTGAACCAAAGCTTACCCAAATTTCAGATTGGTCCGGGTTTGTGGTTGATTCATCAATTACTAAGTCGGTAATCCAACTATAATCGAGTTGGTTGTAGGTGTTGGCGGAAGGGTCTTCGTCGATATGCGGTGTAATGTCTTCCGATAAAATTGTAAATTCATCTTTGTTATAGCGCGACTTGACAATTTTGGTTAAATCCTCTGCTTCAACGTTCCCAATATTTCGTATCTCCTTAGTGGCATAATAGGTTGTAATAAAGGGGTCATTATAAATTCTTTTATAGGCTGTTATTGGGTTTTTTGTGATAATATCTTCCCCAGGTTCTAATTCGTCAATGCTTGCATGTGTTTTCGATAGATTATCATAATCGGTAGATGGAGTTCCTGTAAAAGGGTCAAATACTCTAAAAACATCAGATGTACCTGTATAAAAATACTCATTAGTTAAGCCAAAATCCTCATTATCTAATTCAAAACTAAATGGTTTTAACGCGAAATTAGTTTCTCTACAATCCTCCGGGTCTGGGCAGGTGCCATTTTTGCAATCAGCTGCTGAGCAAGGCATAATTTCGGATTTTGGTGTTTCCATAACTCCAACTCCAGTTGGTACATCACCCAAAATGTTATATCTAGAAAAATTTGAAGGATCTCGGATACCAGTTCCATTATTTGTATGAATTGCCTTGTTTGGATAAATTTTTGATATTACAGCATCATAGCCATCACCACTGGGATAATTTCTAAATGTTTCTTCCGTAAAACCTGTTTTAGTATTATAAATATAATTATTGCCATCCGGTGAGCCAAGCATTATATTATAATTTTCGGCCTCAGATGCATTAAATCCTAAAAATTCAGTTATCGTGAGTCCGGTACCATTTAAACTAATCCAATTAGCATCTCCAACTGCATTTACAGCATCATCACATTTGCTAACACCACCATCTGAGCCAATATACAATTTTGTAGGACCCGAAGATGTATTATTTATTACCACCATGTCACGTATATCTGTATGAGTATTAACGCCAGAATACGCTGAAATTTCTGAAAAAGTAATTGAGGTGGTTGGCGAATGTGAGAGAACATATTTTTTTACTGTATACTGGGTTGTTCCAAATATTAAAGTTACCTGTTCAGAGCCTGTAAAGGGACTGTTTATTGCAGTTAACTCAGTAAATGTTGAAGAATTTGGGCCTATATATCCCAACGTGCCGGTATAATTAAAAAGAATAGGTAAAGCTGGATTCGTTATATCATATCGGAGGATAAAACTACTTATACCTGTATAATT
>JANMLV010000318.1:0-4585 GCA_031372705.1 Bacteroidota bacterium
TCATCATCATCATCGGACTTTTTTTCGGATTAAGTGATTTGCAATCCAAAGCAATTTTGGAAATGCGTTTGCAGCGTTTAACAGGTCTGGAACGCGATAAAATCCGTGATGAATACAATGAAGTAAAGGCATTAATAGCACGTTTAAAGGAAATCTTAGATAACGAAGATGTGCGAATGAACATCATTATTTCGGAAACACTCGAAATAAAGGAAAAATATGGCGATGAGCGCAGAACGAACATCGTGCCTGCAGAAGGTGAAATGCGTATTGAAGATTTGATTGAAGAGGAAGATGTTGCCATAACCATTTCACATATGGGTTACATCAAACGCACATCTTTAACCGAGTATCGTCGCCAAGGTCGCGGTGGTAAGGGTGCAAAAGGTGGCGCTACGCGCGATGAGGACTTTATAGAACATATTTTCATAGCCAGCACCCACGATACAATGCTGTTCTTTACCCAGTTGGGAAGATGTTTCTGGCTGCCGGTATATCAAATTCCCGAAGGCACACGAATATCTAAAGGTAGAGCTATACAAAATATGATTAGTTTGCCACCTGATGATAAGGTTATGGCATATATCGATATTCATGACTTAACGGATGAAACTTTCATCAATTCTCATTATTTGGTATTCTGTACCAAAAAAGGAACAATTAAGAAAACAACAGTTGAAGCGTTTAGTCGCCCGCGTGTAAATGGTATTACCGCAATTAACATTACTGATGGCGATGAATTATTGGAAGTAAGACTTACCAATGGCAATTGCGAAATTATGTTAGCCGTTAAGAGCGGACGCGCAATTCGCTTCCCGGAAGAAAAGGTGCGTCCAATGGGCCGTACAGCTACCGGTGTAATTGGAATTGATCTTGCCGGCGATACAGATGAAGTAGTTGGCATGATTACTGTTGAGAAGGGCGATATGGAGAAATCTGTTTTAGTTGTGAGTGAAAACGGATACGGAAAACGCAGTCAGTTGGTTGACCAAGAAACAGGTGAACAGGAATATCGTATTACCAATCGCGGCGGAAAGGGTGTTACAACTATTAAGATTACGCCAAAAACAGGCGCTTTAATTACAATAAAAGACGTAACAGACAAAGATGATTTGATGATTATTTGCGAATCAGGACTTGCTATACGTTTAGGAATTGAAGGTTTGAGGGTGATGGGACGTGCAACGCAGGGTGTAAGACTCATTAACTTGAGAGATGGTGATAGAATAGCATCAGTAACCAGAATTGAAAAAGATGAGGAGCTGGAAGATGATATTTTACTGCCTGAAACAGGAGAGGAGTTGAACGAAAATATTGAGGACATAGCAGATGATGCTACCGAAACCAACCCTACAGAAGAATAGTCATATTATATTGATAATCAGTTAATTATAAAAACAACAAAATGAAAATCATAGCACGTTTATTCTTATTTGCCATGATGTTTACTTCAATAGTAAACGCCCAAAACAGCAAAGTAAATACGGCATATCAGGCTTATTACAACGCAGAATATGGCAAGGCAAAAATTGCCATTGATGAAGCCGTTTTGAATGAAAAAACTAAGCTGGAAGCGAAGGCCTGGCTGTATAGAGGCGACATTCACAACGAAATTGCACGTGACACAACAGGGCAGTTCAGCAATATTGCCAATCCGTTGGATATTGCTTTGGAGTCATATTCCACAGCACTTACAACGCCTGATGCCAAGAATTACAAGATTAAGGTAGCAACCGGTTTGTTTACCACCTATAACCTGTATTTTTTGAAAGGAGCCGATGCTTATAACGCAGGAAACAGCGAGGAAGCTTATATAAATTTCTCAAAAGCGAACAAGGCTAATTTGTTACAGATTGAGGCCAATCCTTTATCTGCTTTAGATACAGGCGTTATTTTCAACATGGGATTGATGGCTGAGCGCACAAATCGCACAGAAGAAGCCATAACTGCCTTTAAACAGTTAGTAGCCATGAAATATCCTGAATCGTATTTATACAGCAGGTTATCTAATCTTTATCTCACCCAAGGTAAAAATACCGAAGCGTTGCAGGCGTTAGAGGCCGGCAGACAGAACTTCCCGACTGATAAGGACATTATGATTGCTGAGTTAAATTATTATTTAACTTCAAACCAATTAGATGTGTTGGTTGGTAAGCTGGAAAGTGCCATAGCATTGGATCCTAAGAATACGGAGTTATACTTTGTGTTAGGCACAACCCACGGTGAATTGATTAAGTTGGATAGCGTAAACGCGAAAAATCATTTCCAAAATGCGATAAGTGCTTATGATAAAGCCTTGGCGCTTGACGACAAGCGTTTTGATATTAATTTAAACGCCGGAGCCTTGTATTACAATACTGCGATTGAAATCAATAAAGAAATGAACGGTTTGCCATTAGAGCGTGAAAAGGAATACGATCAACTCAAAGTAGAACGCAATAAGTTATACATCAGCGCATTGCCTTATTTTGAGCGCGCGCATGCTTTAGATCCAAGCAGCACCGATTGTATGTTAGCCTTAAAGGAAATTTATGTTCGCACAGAACAAAAAGAAAAGGCTGAAGAAATGAAACAGAAGTTAGGTAACTGATTTAGTGATAGATTAAAATATTTGAAGAAGGTCTTAGGACCTTCTTTTTTTTTGTTGAGGTTTGGTTAGCTTTGATAGAGTGTATGTGGTTCTATTCATTACTTAACATAAAGTTTAGTTATGAGGAAAGGCTGTTTTTTTCGGGTTGGGGCATGATTTTTTTAACTTCCTATTTAAGGCAGTTACTTTTAAAAAAATCATGCCCCAACCCGAAAAAATGAAACGCTTATTATTTTATGCCGTTTCAAAGCCTTTGCACATAACTCTACATTATGTTAATGCGTGGCGTGGGCTGGGAGGGAGAAGAAAAAAAGTAGTTATTTCATATCAGCAAATTGTCGAAGCTAATTTGAAAGTTCGGTCTTTGAATCACCAATCTGTTTCTCGACTTTAGCAAATACTTCATAATCTTCATTTTCTCTTATTGTTGCTAACAAAGACAGTATAGCCTTATTTTGTGCTTGAATGTTTATAGCGGCGTGTATTAAGTATTTGAACATAGCCGTTTCCGATAATTTATCATTTTCCATAGTTTTAAGTTTCTACAAACATACAAAAATTGGGGCTGCAAAGTTACGAAATAGCAGTTAAAGATTTTTGCGTTTATTTACGCGCGTGAGTATAAATAAACTCCTTGATATTATTAAATATAAGTAAGGATACTTAGTTTTACAGCTATTAATACGAAACCCCCTATATTGTAGTATAGAGGGCTTAAATATCTTGCAGTATTTTGGGGTGGAGGCTTTATAGAGTCCAAATCTATAATTTCCCCAAAACATGCTACCTAAAGAGATGCTTCCAAAACCTCTTGCAAAAACAGTCGATTAAAAATCCCGCTTTACCGCCAGTAAAGAATATGGGTTTTAGTCGGCTTTTTTGTTTATTATGACTTCAAAGTACCGATATATATTTGACATTTCCAAGTTTTTAAGTGAATTTATTTTTATCATTTTTTTGATTTTTTAGCTTAGCCCTTGCGTTTGCGGTGCTTAACATAATGTTAATTATAGGCAAATAAAGGTCAAGCCCAAAACCATCAAAACCTTTGCTAATAAAGCCTTTCAGCATAAAGCAATGATAAGCAAAATTCATAGTATTTGTATTATGGTGCAGTTTACATTGCAAATACGCAGTAATTTGGATTGCAATATAAAACGCATAAAACGATATGTAAATGCAAAAAAAAATCCGGATACATCAATAAAAATGTATCCGGAAAAAATATGTTAATTGGAATGATTTATAGCGTTTCTGACAACCAAGAATAGAATTCACGTTGCCAAGCTAAACCATTATGACATTTTAAAACCCAATGGTTTTCTTCAGGTAAATAAACGAATCGAGACTTGATACCTTGCAACTGAGCTGCTTGAAATGCTTGGAACGCTTGATCTTCGGTAGTTCTGTAATCTTTTCCGCCTTGATAAATCAAAATTGGCGTTTTCCAATATTGAACAAAATTAATAGGGTTGTAGTCGCTATACGATTTATCCTGCACACCCTCGCGCCAGTAAGGCCCGCCCATATCCCACTCGGCAAACCACATTTCTTCCGTGGTGCCATAAAACGACTCTAAATTGAATAAACCATCATGTGCAATAAAAGATTTGAAGCGACCATTATGTGTTCCGGCCATCATATAAACACTGTAACCACCATAACTGGCACCTACAGCACCACATCGGTTGGCATCTACATAAGGAAGTGTTTTAGCGTAATCGATAGCACTGTAATAATCTTGGATAGGTTGTCCGCCCCAATCTTTGCTGATTGCAGCGTTCCATTCAGTTCCGTGACCCGGCATACCTCTGCGGTTTGGAGCTACAACAATGTAACCTTGCGCTGCCATTAACTGGAAATTCCATCTAAACGAATAAAACTGCGTTAAAGCGCTTTGTGGTCCTCCCTGGCAATATAAAAGTGTTGGATATTTCTTGTTAGGATCAAAATCAGGCGGATAAATAAACCAAACCAACATGTCTTTAACATCCG
>JANMLV010000036.1:0-11453 GCA_031372705.1 Bacteroidota bacterium
TGTATATCGAATGTTGATGACCATTTGCGCAATCACGGTTTCCTCCTCGACGAAAACGGATGGAAACTCTCACCTGCTTTTGATGTAAATCCGACACATTATGGAAATGGACTCACTTTAAATATTTCAGAAACAGATAACGCTCAGGATATTGAATTAGCGCTTGAAGTTGCTCCGGATTTTCGCATCCAACACAAACGCAGTAAAGAAATAATTACCGATGTAATAAATAGTGTGAGGCGATGGAGGGAAGTTGCTAAGGAAGTTGGGATTGGGAGTAGTGAGGTGGAGAGGATGGAGAATGGGTTTAGGTTGGTGGGGGGATGATGGATGCAGTTCCTTCCAAATACATAAAGTAAGAAGCCTTTATTTGTAAGAGTTTTGATGGAGATGGGTACAAATGGGGGACAAATTTTAATTTCCTTCAGATTCCGCTCAATGATCTTTAATTAAATAATGGATTGTCATCCATCCGTGCTATAAAATGATCCATAGCATTAAATAATTCATTCCTAAGTTGAATGTAATCTGCTGAATTTTTATCCATTCCTTTTAACCTTTGCAATGCTCGTTTCGCAGGATTTTGTTGGCCAACTTTTAATTCTTTTGCTCTATTCACTACAATATTGAACCGATACAATTTGCAAATCCGAATTGTATCACTTCCTTTTGAATTAGGCACAGCGACAAGAAAAATATCATCTTCATATCTTAAATGATGAGACCATTCATCAAAGTGTGGATTGAAAATTACATACGCATCGGATACTTGAGGAAGTTCTACCGCATTTTGAAAGGCCGGCGCAAGCGTTTGGTCATCCCCTTTTAAATTATTGCAACTATCACATGTAACAATAATGTTTTGTGGCGCAAACATCCAAGTAACCTTAATTGACTTTGCGACAATATGTTCTAAAGGCTCATACTTTGCTGCCGCCTCAACTATCTTTCTGCAATAAGCACATCTGTCATGTTGTCCAAGAATTAAATTAGCTTTGATATTTTGTTTCAATAGCTCATATCTCTTTAATACCCATTGCTCCTTCCTTGCAGGTGGATAATTTAGCAAGAGAGTTACTTCGGCCTGCGTTAATTGATAGGAATGATTTAATAGTGTATAATTAGGCATTTTCAAATTTTGTGAATAACTGATTAATGACATCTTTCAATGGATCTTCCTTGCTCAAACCAGAGAGGTCCAGTTTTTTGAGTTCGCCAATTCTTCTTTTTATTTCAGCTACATTTCTCTTATCCGGTTCTTCAGAAACTAATTGAAATATTTCACCCAATTGATCTGAAAGATAGAAGTTTCTTGTGCTAGGAGTTTGAAAGACATTTAAAAGCACTTCTTCCGCAGACCACCCATAGGTATTACTTGGTATGTTCTCAGCCTCAATTTTGTCTTTTTTTCGCAAGACATTTAAGTTTGAACTGCTACCATTTAAATCAGAAACCATGAAGTGAGAATGAGTTGCAATAATAAAGTGACATGAACTATAATCCTTTAATATTCCTTTCAAAAATGAAATATATTTCATTTGCCAATTTGGGTGTAAGCTGTTCTCTGGTTCATCAATAAGAACAATAGAATTACTTTTCAAAGTAGCTAATAACCCTATGAATCCTGCTATGAAATGGTATTCCCCAGAACTGCTTTCTTCTAAATCAAATTCTTTTGTTTGCTTTTTGAATGTTATGGTAGGGTAAGAAATTAAGTCTAAAGAATATAAGTTTGCAATCAAATCCAATTCTTCATTTGAGAATATGGGGTCGAATATATTAAACCCAAAGTATTCTGATCTGCTACCAAGCATAATAGGTTGAAAAAGTGTTTTTAACTTTTTGCATAAATCAACCAATTTCGGAATTTTTTCGGGATTATTAGATTTTATTTTTTCAAACACCGCTAAGCTCCAAGGTTTGCTCTCCTGCTTACGATTAGTATATTCCCAAAAACGAAGGAAGAAATTTTCAAATGTTTTAATATCTAATGAATCTTGAAATATAGTTCTTTTATGCCTTGGTGTGTAACTGATAAACAAAAAATTTTCATACCCTAAGAATTTCAAACCTTTGCTAATGTTCTCATGCATAAGCCCCACTCCAAGTGAGCTGAACAAAAGTTCAACTGTTTTTTTTACAAATGTAGTAGTGCGTGCTGCATTTGAACTATACTTAACACCCAGATATTTATATGCCGGAAACCCGGAAATTTCAGTTGGAAATTTATCAGTAAGCATAACTGAGAGGGCGATTAATGAATTTGGTATTTCAATTACATCCCGATCTAACTCTTTACCATTTATTAAAAATGTAGTTTTAATGTCCTGTTCTTTATTCTGAACACCGATAAATTTGAACCCACTATTGAAATAACTATAATCATTTATACCTATTTGATAGTCAAGTCGAAATTTTCCCTTAAAAGGTGAATGCACATTTACCTGAAGTCTTATAAATATGTATTTGATTAAAAAGTTGAATGATAATTTTAAGCAAATTACTTTTCCCAGTTCCATTAGGTCCTATTAACAAACTTGTATAAGGTTCTTTATCCGGGGTGGAATCATTCTGATCGTAAAAATTTATATCGAAGTCGGCAAATACGGGATGCCCCTTCAGTTGTAATCTTAATAATTTAAAGCCAATTTCGTTCATAAAAATTTCATATTTGCTTTATCGAATCATGTAAAATAAACTTACTTGAAAGTTTATCTGTATTATATATTTGGCGTAAGATGTTTATTCCTCGTTTTGTTATCCTTCCCTGCTTCATCAAATAAACGTAGTTGATTTTCATGACTAATATTAACTTCATTGTCTTTTATTCGGTTTTCAGACATTCCAGTTGTTCTTGCAGCTGCTGTAACTTCACCCCAATCAATAAAATAATCCTCAAAATATTCAATAGGATATTTACTATGCTGAATAATTTCTTCCTTGTTTGGAATATGACCGATTAACTTTGCAATGGACTTTACCTCCAATTGCAATACCTTCTTACTGACTTGATATTTTTGCTTTTTTAATCGCTCAACTCTACTGTTTTTCGCCTTGAAATTCTCATTGTGAATCTTACGGAATGGATCAATTCCAAAATTTAATTCATTGTGCCTTTCCAATGTAATGTTATGATAATAATCGGAAAGTTCAATTCCAACAAACTTCCTTTTCATTTGCTGTGCAGTTAAAGTTGTAGTGCCCGCACCATTGAAAGGGTCTAAAACAAATTCGTTTTCAAATGTAAACATAGAAATCAGACGGTACATAAATGAAGGTGGAAGTTGGCAAGGATGATCAACACGCCTGCTATTATGTTTTAACCTATGAATATCACACCAAACATTTGTTATAAAATCAGTGTCTGATATTGTTTGCTTTTTTCTATTATTTATGCAAGTTGGCCTAATGCAAAAGTCCCCTTTCAATGCTTGGATGGCCTTGTATTCAAGAGCAGAGTTGCCATTTCTGGTCAAAGATGGTAATGGCCTTGGTTTACCTTTTGAAAAGCATAGAATGGAATAATGTGCTGGCATAATCATTCGAACAGGCATACTTAAACCCTCCCATACAATCCAATCCTGATAATCAAGAATTTTATTAAGATGTTTGAAATGCCGCACACACCATTGAGGTATATTTAAAACTGCAAGCGTTCTTCCCGGTTTCAAAACCCTTGCAAGTTCACTCAACCAAATGTCACACCATTCAAAATATTTTTTAATATCGATTCCATCATCCCAATTTTCATATTTTTTTTTCAGATTATAAGGTGGGTCAGCAAAGCAAAAATCAATACTATTATCCGGAATAGATTTTAGCTTTTCTATGCAGTCGCCATGAAGCAAAACAGATTCCAGTGAATAAATGTTCTCAATTTGTGCAAAGTGATGAAATGTATCTTTTTTATCTACAGATTGAAAGTATAGACGTTGGTCGTATATATTAATATATTTATACTCAGGCAAACCAAATAAATCTTGCAAGCGATTAATCAATTCTTTGGGATATGTTTTGAAATCCACAGTAATATCTCGCCAAACATCTGAAATTAATGTCCCAAATTCATGGTATAAATGCTTTTTACCCCCATAATCTTTAGATGTTTTATCACAAGCAGGGCAATAAGTATAACCAATTCTTGTTTTAGTATGCTTTAAACTTTGTTTGTATCGGGTAAGAACAAGTAAAGCAGCGTGTTCTTCTGAGAGGTAATCATGATGCTGATAGGGCTTTTCAAGTTTAACGGCAATCCATAATTTTAAATTGACATCGTTGTTTAATTGGCTACAAAAATTTGCTGCAAAAATTGGTGAGGTAAGCAAAACAATTGTTGCATTCTTATCTGTTTCACTTATAAACTCATTTATATTCTTGAATAGATTTTGCTTTTGAGGTATAGAATCAATACTTTCAAAAAAAGGAAGAATCAAAAACTCTACATTCCCTGGTTTGGGTTTGGCTTCTGAAAGCATGCCTTTAATCTCCCTCTCCTTTAATTTAATCGCATTTTCACTTTGATGCATAATGTTATTTTATTTTTCCAATTCGAAAAGAAATTTAACAAGTTTATCTAATTCACTCTCTTTAAAAGTAACAGTGCAATCACTGAACTGACATATTGCTCTTAATGCAGAAGATCTTTCAAAATTTCCTGCACCGTCGATAATATATGCAATATGATGACCTTTCTTGTGTAACTGTTGCTGCCTTGACTGCGCCTGACCTGCTTTGCGCTCGATTACACTATTAGTAGTTACCTGAAAACAAACTTCAATTGCACAATACTTATCTGAAGGTGACATTCCAACTATATCATATGAAAGTAGTGTTCGTGAATTTTGACTGATTTTGGGAATTTGCTTTTTTTTAAAATTCCAATTTGGCAGTTTTTTTTCTAAATATTCTATAACATATTTTTGAGCAAGGTTACCAAGCGAATTAGAAGTTGCTCCTCCTGTAATTCTACTAACCCAAATATATCTCTGCTTTACGAAGGAATCGAGCTCGCTTTTATGACCAATAAGATTTCCGATAACACATTTTTCCTCCATCTCATCCGGAATTGCATCTGTTAATGCAAGTCCGCCAAATAAAATCAAATTAATAATATCCTCCATTATGGGAGTTAAACTTTTCGGTGTTGCTAGTCCAATTCCATCAACTTTTAATTGTACATTATTCCAATTTTTTTTCCCTGATAAAGTTTGAAATTTGTATGTGTATTTTTTCTCATTCCACACAAACTCTAATGTATCATTTGCGAAGAGTGATGGAAGCGCTCTTTTAAATCGCATCATTTTCTCACCACCTACATCAGATAAAACCATTAAATGTTTTAAGAAAAGGTTTGCAGGAAGCTGTTTCGAACTTAGAATTACATTTTTCCATGCAAATGGATTAGCATCAGCAACATTTAATAAACTAATAAATTTGTCTTGCGTTTCAATGAGTTTTGGAATAATGCTAGAATTTCTTTCTAATTCTGCGAGTTCAGCAGCCCAAAACATAATTGCGTTCTTTTCTAAATCATGAATGTCTCTTGGCATTTCAAATTAATTATATATTTTTAAAGCTTTTTTTATAGACCCTGATACTCTTTTCAGTAACATGCAATGCTGAAAGTGCAACATCTTCATCTTTCGCGACATCATAAAGTTGATCAGCTAACCATAATGTGAGGAGTTCCTTTTCATCAGCATTAAAAATCTTCGCTAATTGAGTAATGAATAATTTCTTTGCACGACGCTCACCCCTTTCAATTTTGCTCAACATAGGTGTATCCATGTCCAACTGTGCAGCAATATGTCTTTGTAAAAGATTGTTGCTTTCCCTTAGTTGTCTAATGCGATCTCCGAAATGATTTACCATAGGTTAAAAAATTGACTTGTCATATTTTGACAAATATATGCAAGGCATTGCAATTTTTCAAACCTGTAAAAAGAGTCATACAGAGGAGTATAATAGGTTAAATTCTCCATATGTATTAAATTATAACTGAAATTGCGGATTAAAAGTTTACCTGAACTGATTCAAAAATTGCCAAAATGCTCACATTATCTATGTTCTGTGTGATTTTTGTATCAGAATCCTTTGTATTGGTTACTTCCCAATACAGAAAGTATTTATCCTTACAAAATAAGGCTCTTACGCTATTGGGGTACAAATGAGGTACAACTTAGCTAAGTTTCGTTGCAAATTCAGGTTGAATTTTGAAAAAAAAACTATATTTAACCAAAAATGAAAATATGAACCTCAAAATTGTAATGATTATTAAGACAACCTCACCTCAATTAACTTTAGGTTCGTTGCCCACCTATTCAATAACCTTTTCTGTTGGGGATAAAATGTTAAGTTTAACACATGAATTTGATTATTACCCAGAAACATTTACAGAATATGACTTACAAACTTACAACGAAAGAGTTTTAATAATTAATGAGATATGTAAGTCAGCCTCAAAGACAACAATTGAGGAAAATCATGGACTTACTATGGAAACATTCCTATTTTCTGAGTAAATGTTTGTGGGGCTTAAAGTTTGCTTCAGGTAATGTATTATTTGGTATCGCTAATTGTTAAATACCCTACAGCAATTGTTTCAAGTTTATCTTTGGTAACTATTACGTTTGAAGTAAACTGAATATTCGCCTCAATTAATTGTTAAATTAAATAACGAATGTATTCGAATAATTAAGATTCACAAGAAATATAAATAAGAATTAAACAATGAAAGCACAATTAAACAATATAATAAATTACTTTGGGAGACTTATAAACACAATATTCTCTTTACATAGTTATTCTTTCTTAAATTCTGAAGATGTTGAATGGGGCGGTTATGAAACAAGATTAAAATTCAAAAAGCTTACTGAAATACCAACTTATTTAATTCCTACATATCCAAGAATTACTATTTTTAAAATTAGCCCTTCTGCTGATATGTCAAATTTCAAACATAGTGGTAATTCCGATATGATATTTGATTCAAGTGATTTCGATGTAATAAATTACGCTTTAGGCACAATGATTGGATACCAACCCCGCATAAGTGAAGGGGAAGAAATTAATTTAAGAGGGAGTAAGCTAAGTGTCCTAAAGGTAGAAGTTGACTTTTTAAACATATTTGACGATTACTCAATGACAATTTACGGTAGAGGGAATAACCATACTCCAGTTTATGAAGGTCGGAGTATACCTTACAATATTCAAATTAATATATTTATCAAATGAAAGAAAATCATTTATTATTTTTTTCACAAATGACAAATGATTTGGTAAATTAATATTAGTAATTAGATTAGTTCCTGCAATCAATCATAACAGTTCCGCCCTGATTAATATAAACATCATTTACCCTTGTATCATTTTTGTAATGCTTTTTTAAGTCATCCCTTAAATCCTCGTATACCTTATCTTCAACGACTTTTTCAATTTTTACATTAATTAGCCTACCCATTGGCATTACAGTATACAACCCATCACTTGTTGTTTTGGCATATTCCAGCCCATCCATCCCATAACTTTTAAATGTGGTTTGTAAGGACTCAACAAAGGCATCGGTTTCTTTGTATAATTCCTTTTCACTTTTATCACATCCAACAATTAAAAAGGCAATTATAAAAAAGTAAATTAGGTTTTTCATTTGTGTAAATTTTGAGTGCTATTATTAAAGTAAATAAGTGCAAATACAAATATTATTATTTCAACTCTTCAATTTTAGTTTTCGCCCCATTAAAAGCAGCTTCAATAATTGCAAAATCATTTATAAAAATGGTAGTATCTGAACCATACTTTTCAAGTTTAATATACCATTTAATTACCCCAGAGCTTACATAATAACCTATTTGAGACCATCCTCTGTAACAAATTTATTCTCTAAATAATCAGGGTTCAATGCTAGATCTGTTATAGATGCTTCCTTTAGTAATGCAAGCGCTTTAGTAACTTCCAATAAATCCGAATATTCAATTGATGCTGTTTTTGTGCTATACTGTGTTGCTTTTTCAATTTGATAAAAATACAAAGTATCTGAACCGCTTATCAATATTCTAACCTTTGTTTCTACAAATGTTCCCATTGTCAACTTTATATTTGGTAGAGAATAATCAATAAATTTTATAATAATTCCCGTTTTAGACGCAAAAGCATCTATTTTGGTTTCCTCGTTTTTAACATCTTGTGCCAAAGTAAATGTGTAACTTACTATCATTAAAAGGCACGTTAAGAAAATGTTTCGCATAGCATTGGGTTTAGGTTAAAAAAATGTTTGAAGTGGAAAGGTAGCAAAAAATTGTATTATATTTTACTTAATGGGTAGTTTTAAATGCCCCTTTAAAATTTCCTCAATTTACTTCAATACGTCAAACGGTATATTGGAAATGTTTTGCTGGTTAAGTTGCAAGCTATTAATTTGAATATAGTTTTGTTGGGTGTCAATTATTGTTGTTTCCTTTCCTTGCTTCAATTGCCCTGTGGCTGTTAAAAATAATTTTGCAGCCCCTATATCCCCACTCCTTGCTTGCTGGTAAACGCTGGTTAATACCCTTTCATTTAAAATTTGCAATTGTTTTAAATGGTCTTGGTATATTGGGTGTGCTGAAAAACTATTGAGGTGTTTATGAATTGTTTGGCGGCTTATTCTTGTTGTGTCTGGTAATTGAGTCTTAATGGGTATTCTGCCAAGTTCCGCTACAAACTTCCGGGTAAATCAAGAAACTCCTGTTACAGAGGTAGTTACTGATGTTTTTGTTTTATAAGAGTAACAATAGAGTAATAAGAATTAAAAAAACTTAGAAAAATTAAATTTAAGTGAGACTTCATTTTTTGTTGATTCAAATAAACTACGTTAAAAACTTCAAGACCACATCATACGCCCACTGCCATTGCCTTTAAGGATATTTTGGCTTATTAGTTATTGCTTTTTGTGTCATTTTTTCTTAAGCATGCACATTTAACCCAAACTATGCAATAAACTCAAGAAAATATTAGCTAAGAACTCTCCAACACTCTTAAAATTGTCCGTTGACATAAAGCCGCATCTTTAAACAAAACATCTGACGTGGATATTGAAAGGTTTGGAATATTGTCAATCCTAACTTATATTTGGGTTTTGGGGTTTGCCTCAAGTTCATACTACTTTTCATAATGCTTGGCGAGTTAAACTATTGATTAATAGCATTGTTAAAGTCACTTTGTTGTGGAAACATAATATTAATTTTTTTAAGTAAGAAAATTTATAAAATATGTATAAAATTAAAATGTTATTTTGGATTATAATTCCAACTCTATTATTAATGTCCAGTTGTAAAAATGTAAATGGTAAAATTTTCTTAGATAATGTCGCATGTTATGGCGAGGATGATTTAATAAAAGGTGGACCTTGGAAAATACAAAATACGTCTTATAACCATCGGATACAATTTACTTACAAGGAAACGCTAAGTCAAGAAAATGGTGAAAAGGTTACCGATACCAGGACGATTACATTGGACCCCGGTGAAATAGGATATTTAGGATGTGCTAATATAAATGGAAAGTTTTACTGGGAAACTGAGGATAAATGGCAAACTGCTAAATATGAAATTGTTGGTGAGCTTGTTCAACGTGTGGAAAATTAATTACAAATTTAGTTATCTATGGATAATGTAATTATACATTATATTATTTTAAAAACTTGACAAGAATTCATTAATAATAAGACCTGTTGTAGGTTGAAAGTTCCACAAAACAGAGCACCATAGTATTTTAAGGCATTTTTAGGGTATTTTGTAGACCCTGCCCTCCAAAACAAATACTCCATAAAATATTATCCTACAAATCCACTTTTACAACCTGTCCGGTAAGTTCAACCTTAGCTTTTTGCAATGTATATGAAATAGTCCTTGAAATCGCCGCTTTCGTTAAAGTGAATGGAATTGAAAATTTCCTTGAGCCTGGACAATTCGGACTAGTTGCATAGTGAGTGTAAAATGACAATGTTCTGCAAACTAACCCTCCATTTTTCGTAGTAATCTTTAACCATTTTAGCAAAATCGCTCCAGGATATTTTATTGCATCATCTATGCCCCTTTTTTTCGCATCATCAATTAGTAGAAGTATTAGCCGCTGTGCAATCATTTTTTTATCAGCTCATTTCCTCAGATTTACTTCATTAACAATTACAGGACCCTTGCCATTGACCAATTTTCCGAAATTACAACTCATGGGTTCCTGTTTAGGTGTCCCACTTTGTCCTAATGTATCAAGCTTTTCCGGTCATCTGAGATTTGTTTTGATCTAAGTTTTACTTTTTTTTGCCATATTTATCTATTTTATCCTAAATATTTTTTAAAGCCCATTTTATTGCATAAAATGAATATCTAATCACATAGAATATTATGAAAAGAATTAAAAATGCAAATCCTAAAATCTGCATTAATCCTTTAAAGTCTTCAATTTGCCGGTTTTTAACTTGGAGATACGTTGAAGTAATTTCTAAATGCTCAATATTCAATTCATTTAACTTTACTTGAGCTAATGAATCTTCCTTCGTAACATAATTTGTAACGAAGAAATCTTGTAGTTCACCCTTCGAATGAAAATCGAAATCGTCGGAAATATAATTATCTCGCACCACATATGAGTGGGAGATAGTTTGTGTTTTAGCTGTCTTAAAAAAAGTGGTATAATCGATTTCATGTTTATTCTCGACTCTTTCATAAAAGGCTTCATTCCACAAAGAATCAACTAAATTTTCATCCAAAATTTTGTTAAAAGAAAATGTAGATTCGTCAGGTTGTGTGGAGTTGGCATATGGATAATAAAAGGTGAAATGACGCAATTTTTCATTATTTATTAGCGTGTTATACATCTTTGTCCTTGCCTCCAATTTCGCATCCAATTTGTAATGTAATTCATTAATGCTATGTTGAAGTTCCTGCCCCTCTTGCCAAAGTTTGCTTCTTCGATTGTCATTAATTGCTTTATAAATCAAAAGACTAAAGAATATAGTAATTAGTATAGCCAGAAATGAAAAAAAAATTATAATCTCTTTGGCAAAAAATTTTTTATTTGTTTTGTAGTCTTTCATATTAAGTAAATTATTAGGTATTAAATAATCTATTCAATTCCGTCTGGCTTATAAGGGTCTTCCTGCCCGCTTTCCCCTTATTCAATTCATTTCGATATAGCATCCGGTAAGCGGTTCTTTTACTGATCCTTAAAATTCTGCTTGTTTCATTTATGCTGAGAATCGGTTTTACCCTCAACTCGGAAAATGGTATGACTATGGCGAACTGAGTTTCCCAGTTGCTTACCTCTATCTTCTACTTCTTCAGATATGCTTTATAGGCTCTGCTGTTACAAGTTTGCAAGCAATAGCGGGTAGTTGTTGTCCCCGCCGTGAATTGCTGCCCACAATGTTCGCAAACCCTTTGTAGCACTATGCTTGTACTCATCTCGCCGTGTCATTT
>JANMLV010000068.1:0-2066 GCA_031372705.1 Bacteroidota bacterium
CGTATAGAGTTGTACACCGAGCCTTACGCATCACATTATCACCAAAACAAAGAAGAAGCCATTAAGCCTTACATAGAAGCCGCAGGAGTGGCACATTCACTTGGCTTGGGCATCAATGCAGGCCATGATTTAGATTTGCACAACCTGAAATATTTGAAGCAATGCCTTCCACATTTAGATGAAGTCTCTATTGGTCATGCCCTAATATGCGATGCGCTCTATTTGGGATTGGAGAATACAATTCAGTTGTATTTGCGAGAACTAATTTGAAAAGCAGCAATTTTCATTAATTAGTTCGTGCTTCCTCGAGAGTCCCTCAGGAGGGAGTATGTGAAGAAGAAGAGGTTGAACAAAAAAAGCTATGTGATCAGAACAAAGAACAGCCGTTTTTATTTAACATTACCACTATCGTTTATTCATCTTTGCATCTTAAAGTAGAACTTAAATTATGAAAAAAAATCAAATTGTGCTTTTAACAATTTTGTTTAAGGTCTTTATGTCAACTGCCCAAGAAAAGGATTCTTGTAAAGTACTATTAAAAGAGATTTCCGGTATCTATCAAGGCGCTTGCGAGAATGGCTTAGCTAATGGTAAAGGCTTTTCTAAAGGGGAAGATTCATATCAAGGAATGTTTAAGAATGGTTTACCTGAAGGCAAGGGAGAGTATCGCTATAAAAATGGTAATAAGTTTATAGGTTTTTGGTTTAAAGGCCTGAAAGAGGGGGAGGGAAAATTCTTTCAATCGCTGAATGGGAAAATCAATATTATTAAAGGGTACTGGCAAAATGGAGATTACATTGGCCCACTTAAGCCAAGTGAGCCATACAGAGTCAATGTTACCCTAGGAATAGGAAGTTATTCAATTGATAAAGCAGATGATAGCGCCAACCAAATAGAAATTTTAATTATTGGGGCAATGACAAAATATGTTCCGCCAGATTTGACAATAGAAACAACATCAGGACAGTTAATTCAAGAAGGCAAGAGCTTTTCTATTTATAATTACAACACACCTAATAGATGTGCCGTTCTTTTTACAATTAAAACATCAGGAGGTGACAAGAAATGTAATTTCACGTTTGAAATATTAAGGCCAGGAAAGTATAAAGTAGCAATAAATAATAACTAGGACTGATAATTTGAATTAGGGCGGATTCTCTGCTGCATGAAGGTGTTGTATTTCATCATTCATCTGTGGTGGTGAATATAACCGAAAAGGCTACCACAATTACGAGTGTAAATTTTTTTATTGATAAAGGTATGATAAAAATAATTAATCCCTGAAGCTCATAAATTCATTCATGAGATAAGGTCTTTATTTACTACACATTGAACTTTTGTGCCACTTTACTGGGATTATAAGATACAATTCAATTGAACTTGTCAGAACTAATTTAAAATGAGCCAATTTGAAGATTTGAAAACTCTATATTTACTGAAAATCAATTTTCAAATTAGAAGACCTCTCCCAAATTCACAAACACTCCTTGCGAGCCGCCTTGCCCAAAGGCATAGTCGATACAAATATTGGCTCGAGAATATTTGTTGAACTTGATTCTGAAACCCCCACCCGCACCTAATGAAATAGAATTAAACCTGTTAGATGGATAGTCTGCAACAGATTGCGCATTGGCAAAAGCAACACCCCCAAACAATCCACTGCGCGAAATCTTAAACCGATATTCAGATTCAAAGTACAAGAGATTTTTGCTGCGGAACCTTCCTTGAATATACCCCCTGCCCATATTGCTGGTGGCGTCCCACGCGGTGGCAGGTAAATCCAAGTAAGGGGCATTGCCACCAAACGTCAGCCAGTTGTAACTCCAAAATGCTAAAATGTTTTCGCTTCGCTTAGGAAAAGGAACATACTTGCGCAAATCTATTTGCACCATTTGCCATGATGCATCACTGCCTAAAAAAGCAAAATTGGGTCTATAAATAAGATTGGCGTAAGTACCTCCCCAGGGGTTAATAGAATTAATCCGATCATCATACAAGAGATTAAACAAAAAACCGGTTGAAGTAGATTTATTTCCTAACCCATACAATTGAATTTCATCTCTTAG
>JANMLV010000073.1:0-27660 GCA_031372705.1 Bacteroidota bacterium
GCCGTCAGAAGTGCAAGTGTTTTCTGATGCGTTAATATTTAATCCGGCGCCAAGAATTAGAAATTTAAATGGCACATAATTGCCGCCAAAGTACAAAGCAATATCGCGTGCTTTAAAAGTTAAGCTGTTGCTTAAATCATCGGTGAGCTGATCGCTTGCAGCACTTAGCGAGCCGCCTGCCTCGAATTCGCCTTTGTTATTCCGCACAATGTAACCTAATGCTAATCCATATCCGGTTTTTAGGTCAAACGATGTTGTAAAACTGTTCGACGTGCTCAGGGTTTCTAAATATGCATCTTGATTGGCGCGATTGGTTTGAGCGTAAATGCCTCCAATTTTAAATCCTGAAACTTGACCGTTCACCTTGTCGTGAATTAATGTAAGTAAAAGGAGTGCGAAAATCGTTTTATTTATATTATACATATTAAACTAATTTATATACGAAGGTAACATTTATAATGATTTCTGTATTTATTTTTAATTTGGTGTAGGATGCTTATTGGCAAAGGGTTTCATAATTGTTTATGCATAATAAAATTTGGGTTAAAAGGGACAGCCGTATCAATTATTCCAATTTTGTCGCATTTTTTTCGTATATTTATGTTTTACTGAACATTCTCTATTGCAGTTGACGCTTTTTCGTAATGATTTTGCGACTGCTATAATGAGTTTTCAGCTAATTTATTTCATCTTAAATAACATCTCTTGGAATTTAAAGTAGTAAGTAACAAAGGTGCCTACAAGCAAATTGATTTTGGTGCAGGCCGCAGTACGCAAGGTTTTTATCAAATAGCCCGGAAATTTGAACAAATTCTGGACATAAAATACTCTAAGAAAAGCGATAATTTCAACACGCTTTGCTGGAACTACTCTTATCACGGTGTCCCTTTTCTGCTCACTTATCATTGGGATAACGGTACCTTAATCCAACTTAAAAATACAGCCCCTTCAAATGAAGAGGAAGCTGCATTGGATGAAATCATCACCGTACTTACTGAGTTTTTATAAATCAGTAACATCGAGGTTTCCTTATTTTAGGTAGTAATACGATTGTATGTTTTCGCCTTTTTCGATTTAATGGCAAGGATTGGTGTATTGTTTGTGGGCAAATCATTTTGTCAAGTGGCTGCATGCAATGTGCTGACCATTCTCACGGCAAATGGTAACAAATATCATTCTTTGATGCTTAGGGGCTTGCCATCTTTGTATTGTGAAAAGCGAATTTTCACATACAAAAACAGATACTATGAAAAACTTACTATTAATATGCGCGCTTATGGTTTCAGGCAGTTTTATTTCATTTGCTGCCATTGAAAATTATCAAAGTTCTCCTGTAAATACAGTTGAACAGGGCGATTTTGTTCAAGCGGTTGGAACAGTTATACTTAAAGGCGATATTTGGATTATTCGTGTTAGTGAGAATAACGATATTGTAGATTATGCTCCGCTAAATTTACCTAAAAATTATCAGCGTGTAGGCACAGTTGTGAAATTTGCAGGTAATGTAAAATATATTTCTGATACCGATAAATTAGCCGGAATTACATTAGTAATTACTCAAATTAAACCGGTAAATTAAGATAGTTTAATCATGTGGATTTTGGTAATCAAAGGCTGTTAATTATGGACAGCCTTTTTCATTGATGGGGCGGGAGGATTTATTGATTTGTTGATTGAGCAAAATTGAACAAAATTTGGGGTCAGAGGTGGAAGGCGAGATAGACAGAATTAAGGGGGATTTATTGATTTGTTGATTGAGCAAAATTGAACAAAATTTGGGTTCAGATGTGGAAGGCGAGATAGACAGAATTAAGGGGGATTTATTGACTTGTTGATTGAGCAAAATTGAAAACTATTTGCTTTAAATATTTGGAATGAAGTTTTAAGAAAATTGCCTATAATTAAATGGTAGAGATTTCCCAATTAAAATTGAGTTGCATTATCAAATTGTATTGGATAAAATAATATTTTAAAATTTTGTTCAATTTTGATCAATTTTGCTCAATTCCAAAATCAGGCATTAGTTCAATCTTGCTCAATCCTGCCAATTCTCCTCATAATCCACAAAATTATTAATCAGTATCGACCTTCCAATACGCATAATATATGGTTGCAGCGCAATTAGTATTACACCGGTAACAATTAGTAACCATGCTCCCGTAATATGCAACCCTACAAAAAATATCAGCACAATTATTAGCGCACAAAAAATTACAATTGGGTAACTGGTCCATAATGCAGCAGAATAAAATCCAGATTCAAATACGAAGTTTTGCTTGCAAACAGGGCATTTGGAAGGCATCTTAAGCATCGAATTTAAATGGACCGGATGTTTGTCGGTAAATAAATCACCTTCCTGGCATTTAGGACATTTTAGGTATACGATGCTATAAAGCTTGGTGCCCTTTTTAAAAAATGCCATCTTTAATTGTTATTTAATACAAATATACAGTAATCCACCTTGATTGTGTTTGTCAAAATTTTCGCTTAAATAAACGATTGGTAAATAGCATTTAATTCCATTCACATCAGCGCTTCACAAACTTCATATTTTGTGATGTATTGTTGTTGTGTATGGTAATGATGTAAACACCTGCAGATAAATTGTCGGTGCGAATAGTATATAAACCTGAAACATTTGTAGCAGTATAAATAATTTGTCCCGATAAATTAAAAATGTGCACATCGGCAGGATTGTCTATTGGGAGATTTACATTTAATTCGTTTACACAAGGATTTGGAAAAATGTTTATGTTTTCGAATTTGGTTGAATAATCGACAGATTTTATTTCAGAATAAATTATACTATTATCTAAATCAGTTGTTTTTATCCTGTAATAATTCACACCTGAAACCGGCTCGTAATCAATAAATTGATAAGTATTTGCATTTGAACTATTGCCCGAAGCCGCCACTTCGCCAATAGGTTCGAAGTTGTCGCCATTCGCACTTTTTTCTACCGTAAAATAGTCGGTGTTCATTTCGCTCGATGTTTGCCAGTTTAAGTTTACTTTATTATTTTCTGCTAAAACATCAAAAGCTGTAAAAGTAATTGGAAGCGGCAATTCAGGCACAACTGAAATGTCATCTAAAAAATAATAAGCACCTGCGCTCATGCTGGCAACTCGATAAGTATGTGCGGTTGATAAATCATTATAAAAATTTCCGATTGTAATATAGTTGTATGGCAAATCGGCAACAAATGAAAATGAAACTAATTGCCAAGTAGTTGACCATATTTCGCCGGCATATTCTAATTGTGGTGTACCGCCTACATGTTCATTGGTTAATTGAATAAGTGGTGTTTCTGAAAAGCGAATTCCCAGGTGATTACTCGAATATCCGCAATACCAACCCGCTGATCCATTGGTAACTTGAAATGTTACCGTGTATGCTTGTCCTACAACCATTGGTGTGCTGAATGCAATAGCAAAATATTCTCTAAAATTTGGTGTGGTAGCAAGCCATGTAACCAAACCAACTGCAGCCGAACCTGTTGAGGGTGTTAAAGTTCCGAAGGTGCAAACCGGCAAATCGGCCCCACCGGCGCCGGTCATGTGCAAGTAGTCGGGACTGGCATAAGGCCATGCAAAAAAGGGATACAAGTTTAAGTTCGACCAACCGGTTGCGTTATACCATTGACCATAACCGGTAGGTAAAGCGTTATAGGTTTCGAAGCTTGGGTTAGGAACAATATTTTGACTGGATGCAAAATTTGCGATTAAAGCAAAAATGAAAGTAGTTAGAATTCGTTTACATGCAAACATATCAAGTGGATTAATTGCAACGTAAAAGTATTTCGATATCAACTCAAAAAAAAGGACAAAAATCACCTATTTCCGATTTATTTTTATTCCCTTAAACGGCTTTTACCATGATGTTTGCGCGTTTTAAAGTAGATTAAATCTAAGTAAGGAAAATCCGCCTGCTACGCAAGGATTTTAGAGCGTCTATCGACGAAATTTCGAGGCGTCGGCTTTTGAAAAGCTTACAGATATGTTACATTTCCCCAAAAAATCATGCTTTTTAATTAAAACATCAAATCATTTTCATTTTTGGCCTTTGATTTGCTCATCACTTGGTTCTTTTTTAAATTTGACCAAATTTATCTCAAGTATGAAAAAACTTCGACTCCTACTGGTTTGTATAATTGCCATGACCTTAACACCGCAAAAAGGTAATGCACAGTTCGGCAGCCCTATTTTAGTTTATAAAAACGATTTGCCCACCCAAAAAGAGTGCGTTGAAATTAACACTCGCAAATTGATAATCATGGGTGCGCGTTGGGATTTGGATTTGGTTGAAGACTATAAAAGAAAAAAGGAGTTTTCACTTTTAGAAGAGTATAAAGATAATTGCATAGCCTATAGTGAGGCTTATATGAAGCCAATAGCCTCGCGCTGGACACTGCACGATTCATTTGAAACAAAGCAGTATAGAGATGTTAAAGCACTTTATAACGCCGGTGTTACAGATGTGTTAGTGTTGGCGTTGGTAAAAATTACCATAGAAAAGGACAACGATAATAAAAACGAGTTTACCGTTAGCTTTGCCTACACCGGCGATGAAGCTGAAAAGGATGCTGCCGGATTTAATCCCAAAGAATTTAAAGCATTAGTGTTGTTCCCGATTGAACAAATTGAGGAAATGGAAACCACTTTTAAAAAGTTATATATTGGTGTTGGCATTCAACATCAAGTACCCACAGAAACAGATATTAATAGAGCTGTAGATGTAATGACTAACCTTGTTAAACGCCGCGCAGCAGATGCTGCTTTTACTGATAATACCATCAAACAATTTGCACCGAGATTAAAAGAATATACACTTGCCATCGCCAAAAAAGATTGGGAAGATGGGTTGCTAATTGCAGATGCTCAAGCATATTATCCCTATCCAATCGAGAAAATGGATGAAGATAAATATAATGAACTCATTAAAACAGGAAAGCCGGGATACGCTTACGGATTTAAATTCGGAAATTTAGTTGGCATCATGTTATCAGATACACGTGAAGTGGCATTTATATCAGGTCCAAGCGATATTCCAAATTCAAAAACTTCACCTTATTTTAATACGCGAGATTTTAATAAAATAAATGAAGCTGTTACTGAAATGAAGATTATTTTTAAATAATTTGTTTCGCATTCTTTTTACAAATACGTCAATTTAAATGCCTGTATGCTAACCGGCATAAAGGCTTTTTTTTGGGGATAAAAAGGTTTTAACCAATTGCAACTTATTTCTTTATTTTTCAGGCGCAATTAAAAATTGCCATTTGATTTGGATTTCATAAAAAAGTAATTTACTTTTAGTATCCTAGATAAATTTTACACTTATGAAAACAAAATTACTTACCTATTCCGGCGCAGCAACGGCGTTTCTGTTTGCCGGCGCACAAGAACTAAAGGCACAAATTGTTTATGGTGACGTTGATCCTGATGTTTACATTACAGGTGATCCGGACGATTATTATATGGACCTCAACATGGACGGAGAGTTTGAAGTCCATTTCGACCATTTTGAAGATTTGGGCTTTTCCGGCATTGGCTGTTATGGTGTTGTTACCCCCAATTATTTACATTGTTTTATGAGTTATCAGTTTTCTTCTTCTGCAAGTTGGTCATTTGCTGTGGATTTAAATGCCGGAGATCCTGTTCCTATGGGATTTAATAATGCACCGGGGGCTATTAATTTGCAACATGCTGATGGCAGCTCCACTTATGGCTTAGGCCCTTGGATTTCAGCGGAGGATAAATATTTAGGTATATGGTTTGAAACACCTTCGGGCGACGAAGCCTATTATGGTTGGATACGTTTGCAAGTGGATGAATGTGGTTTCTATATTAAGGATTATGCCTATGCTCCCGGTGGAATTAATGCCGGTGAAGGTATGCCTGCAGATATTTGTGAATCACCCGCTAGTACTGATGTTACAGGCATTGAAGCCGAAAGAGCTAAAATCAGTTGGGATGAAGTTGCAGGTGCTACTGCTTATACAATTCGTTTTAGGCAGGTAGGTGAAATCGATTGGCATGAAAAATCAGTGGATGCACCCAAAACATTTATCAAATTGAAAACGCTTAATTGTGCTACTGATTACGAATGGCAAGTACAAGCGGATTGCCCAGGCGGATTGTCTGAATATTCGTCAATAAGTACTTTCACAACATTGTCGTGTCGAATTGGTGATGAAATAACGGCTGATTTTTCTGTATATCCTAACCCGGTTGCAAATACGCTCACAGTTAACCTACATGAACCAATTGAGTTCGGTAGTTTACAAATAGTCGATTTTTCAGGTAACGTTGTTGTTAGTCAAATAATAAGCGGATTTTCTGCAGCCATTGATTTAACTGAATTGCCGGCAGGTATTTATGTTATCGCTATTGCCACCACTAATAACGTTCAACGTTTAGAGTTTATCAAGCAGTAAATACTTATTATTTAAAAAATGCTCCAATCGAAGTCGATTGGAGCATTTTTTTTGCCTTTATAAGATGCAATTTTATTGGTCATTGGGTTGAATTGTTAACAGTTTGAGTAACACTTTTCCTGAATATTGCGGCAGTTATCAATTTATGTGGCAGAAACTGTTGCAATCAAAGTTGCGGCATTATCTTTGAAAAAATATTCACTTATGCAAGCAGCTCCTCAAGCTTTAAGTGCAAAAACCGGTATTTTATTATCTTTTTTGCTTTTTGTAGTCTATGTTCCCACCTTTTCGCAAAATATTAAGGATGAAAAAGTAGAATATCAGTTTGTTAAACTGCCTTTGTTTCCGCTTTCTGTTTCGCCTAAAAATTATCAGGCATCAATATTTGCAACATTCGAAGCAGAGAACGCACAATTGCAAGCTGCCTATGAAGCTGAATTAGCTGTTGCCGAAGACGAATACCAAGCAGCAATGGCTGAGTATCCAAATCAATTGCAAGCTGCAAAATTGAAATATGAAAAAGAATTAGCCGAGTGGAATGAGAAGTCGCTAGCAGAAAAAGTGGTAGAAAAACAAGTCCTCAACGAAAATAATAAGCCCGTAGAATATATTCCGGACCCACCCTATAAACGCAGTGTTCCGTTGCCTAAATTACAAACCAGTTACGATTATCCAGTTGTAAGTGATACGTATTTGCAATTGGGTGGATTTGAAAAAAAGCATGAGCAAGCAGTGCTTATACAAGTTACTATTTATGGATTTGATTATACACAGCCAAGACAAATTACCCAGCAAAAAAGTAAAACTACGATTGTTAACGGTCAAAGTTCAACAAGAAATGTCCCATCCTACCATGTTGAATTTTCTTATCGACACCCGATGTCAGTTTTAGTCTTGAATCCGGATGGAAAAGAATTATATAATATCACACCGCAGGAATGTAATACCTATCAAATTTATAAAACTCCCGAAAGTGAAACACCTATTAATATAAACAGTGAGTTATTGGTAAAAACAAATGAAGAAGCAATTTTCCAGAACAACCTGATTTTTATTAATGAATTAGTTAATGATAAAATTGGTTATTATCCGACTAACCGTGAAGCGACATTGTTTTATGTAAAATCGAAAGATGATTTGCATCAAGATTTGTTGATTGCATTTAATGAAGCAAGTTCCGGTTTAAAATTATTACTTGACGACAAAGTAAGTGCAGAGACTAAATTGAATAAGGCAATCGCGACTTGGACTGATGCGTTGGCTGAATCAGATCCTGCAAATAAGAAGGCTAGAATTGACAAAGATGTAACCATTGCCATTTGTTTTAATTTGCTGGAATGTTATTTTGCTAAAGGTAGTATTGAAAATTATGATACAATTTTTAATGTTTTAAACAGCTTATCACTTTCATACGGCGAACGTCAGCGGAAAGACGCCATGGAGGTTTCGTTTAATGATTTGAAAAAAAGAATTGATGCAAATAAATAAAGTATTATGAAAAAAATAATGATGTTTAGTTTGATGGTTATTTTAGCCTTCACAGTTAATGCACAAAATTTTACTTATACACTCGGAACAGCCTCAAAATACGATGTTTATAAGGATGCGGAGTATATTAATTTTACTTGCAACGGTCTTACTTACCACATTTCTAATGTGTCGGTAAATACCTTGTCGGTTTATTCTATGTATTGTTACGATAATAATGGCGGATTAAAATATCATAAAGAGTTGGAATTTAATCCCGGTGTTTTTAATAACAATTATGAAATAATGGACATTATTCCATTTAACAATAAAGTAATAGGTTTGGTCGAAAACCTAAATAAAGATGCAGGTAAAAACACCCTCAGTGCAAGAGTAATTGATGAAACCGGTGTAATTTCAAAAACAGGAACAGATTTAATTGATATCCCATTTGAAAAATTGATGAATTCCGGTTTTAATTATTTTTCGGTTACACCAAATGCCTCCATGTTGGGTGTTGCAGCTCAGCTGCCTTATGAAAAGGAGCAACCTGCTAAAGTGAAGTATGCATTATATGACAGTGGTTTAAAGAAAACTAAAGAAGGCACCATCACGTTGCCGGGTGAAGACACAAAAAACAAGCAATTGCGTTTGGTAGTTAGCGATAACGGAATATTTTATCTTACTAAACAAACTACTGAAAAAAATGGTGCAATAGCGTTGGTTATTTACCAATGGAGTGCCGGCGATACAAAGGCAAAAGAATATTTTGTTGATGTTACACCTAGTAACCGTATTGTTGAATATAAGTCTGTTGTTGATATAAATAATGAATTAGTATTATGCGGAACTTGGTACGAACACAAAACACTAATTGTTGGTGAAAGCCCGGTAAATGGTGTATTTTGTTTCAGAAACAAGGGATTGGAAGCAGGAGCAACAAAGATTTCACCTTTAGATAAACAGGTTGAAAATTTAAAGTTAATTGATGTGCTATTGAATGGTAATACCATCTTTTTGGCAACGGAACAACTTAAAGTGGAAAGCATTGCCGGCGCACTCGGTGGCAGTACAGTTGAATACACTTATAACTACAAGCATGGTAGCATTTTTGTTATCGCTTTGGACGCAGATGGAGCGAAAAAATTTCAAATTGAATTGCAAAAATCATACGCTGCCAGTAACATTAATGTTATGTTTCAATCTGCTTACGCCATAATTAGTAATAAATTTACTGTAGTGTATAACGACGATCCTAAAAAGTATCTCGAATATGCTTCGGGTAATGTAATTCCTGTTTTAGTGCGAATTTCTAATGATGGATTAATGGATGCTCCGGTATTCGCTAAAGAGGGCGAGTTTAAAAATGGTTATTTATATATGTATCCGGCTTTTGCCACCAAACTAGGTAGTGATAAAATGAGTATAATGGCCGGTGATCAGTCTACCATTAAACCTGTATTAATTTCTCTTACAGACTAAATAAGATGTAACGTAATTCGGTATTAGGAGGCTTTCGGTAGGTAGCTATTCGAGTTCATTTTATGCATAACCGGTTTAATGTTGTGTTTTTATTTAAATTAATAATTATATTAAAGCACCGGTTTTTCTGTAAATTACTGATAAAATCGATTTCATTAAGCGTTGAATTAACGGCAGTTTTAATAATCATTGTTTAAGTTATTTTGCTCTGAAAGATATTTATTTGCTGAAGTTAATTTTATTGAGATTCGGGGATAGTTTGTACCAAATTTGATATTGATTTCTTAAATTTTGTTAAATAGTAAACACATTGCAATCTCGGTTGTTTGATTTAAAATTAACCATATGAAGTGTCCTGTTTGCAAAGATAAAGACCTGGTAATGTCAGATCGTCAAGGCATTGAAATTGATTATTGTCCCGATTGCAGAGGCGTTTGGCTGGATAGGGGAGAGCTGGATAAAATTATTGAGCGCAGTGGGGAAACCTTCACCAATAGGGATGATTCCAACAAGAAAAGTAATGAATCCTACAAGAGAGACAACGATGATTACAAACATCAAAAGCACGGTTATCCGCAAAAGAAAAAGAGTATTTGGGGTGAGATTTTAGATTTCTAAAATACGAATCCCGTTACTTATTCTTAAAATACCTGCGAAATAGGAAATTGTGTTGCAGTGCTTCCATGTTTTCATTCAATTTGGCACTGCTGCTTTCCAAGTTATAAATTGATTGTTTTAAGCTGTTAGCAACTGCAGTATCATGCAAAATAACACCTGCAGGTGATGTTTGATTGTCGTTTAATGCCTTTGTGGTTGTTTGTAAATTATTGGCAATGGTTATAGCAGTTGCAGAAACCTCGTTTAAATTGGCAACAGCCTCGGTTATTGCATTAAATATCAATGTGTCGGTTACTAAATCGTTTGCCAAACTGCCCGATGTATTCAACTTTTCGGCATAAATGGCAATGGAATTGGTTAGCGCAGCCACTTTTTGGGATGCTACATTAATTGTTGCTATAGATGCATTTAACTTATTATAGAGTTCATCTTCAGTGAGTAGTTTACCAATGCTGCCTTCACCTTTTACCATTTGAGAACTGAGGGTTTTGAAATTTTCGGTAATAACTAATATATTTTTGTTGTTTTCTTGCAACGTATTCATCATATCTTCATTTGTATATGTATCTTGAATAGCAAGTTTATCGTTTTCTTTTATATAACCTGATTGGATATCACCACCATAAATAATTATTAGTTTATTGCCTATTAGTCCATCGGAACTAATTTTTGCAAATGAATTCTGCGGAATAAATTGTTGTAATTTTTTCTCAATCTTTATGGCAACAGAAACATCTGAATTCGGTAGAAATTCCATCTCTTTAACTGTTCCAACTTTTACACCCGATAGCCATACATTGTCGCCGGGCTGCAATCCATTCACTTGATGAAAAACAGTAGTTATGATTATTGATTTCGTAAATGCACTGTTAATATTGCCAATAGCCAGCACGCCAACTACAAAGAAAAGTAGACCAATAAAAATAAAAAGGCCGAGTTTTACATTATGCTTATTTTGATTTTCCATATTAATTAATAAAATTGTAATTATAAAATTGCTTTACCATCGGTTCTTCAATAGCGAATACTTCTTCGAAACTTCCGGTAGCGATAAATTTTCCTTCTAATAATAAAGCAACACGGTTTCCTGTTGTTTTAGCACATGTTAAATCATGTGTAATTATGATTGCACTTGAGTTGTACTGTTGTTGTAATTCAACTATTAAATTATTTATTTCTATGCAAGTAATTGGGTCTAGTCCTGCAGTAGGCTCATCATAAAGCATGAGTTCCGGGTTTAGCACTAACGTTCTTGCTATGCCAATTCGTTTGCGCTGACCACCGGAAAGCTCAGACGGCATCTGCATGGCCGTCTGTCGCAATCCCACCGCATCTAATACGCTGTCAATTTTACTTTGTATTTCAGCGGCTGTTAAGTGGAGTGCATTTCTCACCAACGGAAATGCAATATTTTCTGCAATAGTCATACTGTCGTATAAAGCTCCACTTTGAAATGAGAAACCAATTTTTAATCGCAAACTGCGCAATTCTTTTACAGTTAATTTAACGATATCTAAACCTAGTGTTTTTACTGTTCCGGAGTCAGGATAAAGTAATCCGGCAATTATTTTAATTAACACAGATTTACCGCTGCCTGAGCGTCCTAACACAACTAAATTTTCACCTTTTGATAAGGTTAAATCCACACCGTTTAATACAGTTAAATCACCAAATGCTTTATGCAATTGTTTTATTTCGATAACACTTTCTAAATTGTTTAATGCTTGCATGTGTGGTTATTGTAATTGTGCCAGTCGTATCCAACTACTTAATTGCACAACAATTATTTCTATCACAAATATTAAAAACATGGAAATTACCACTGCTTGATTAGCCGCTTTTCCAACGCCTTCTGTTCCTTTGGTTGCATTATATCCTTGATAGCTGCCTACCAAACCGATGGTTAAACCATAGAGAATGGATTTAACCAAGCCTGTGGCTACATCTAAAAAAGAAATTGGGGAAAATGCTTCTTGGAAATAGGAAATAAAACTGGTGTTTTCACCGGTATATACATTTATAAAAGAACCGATTAATCCCACAAAAGTAAAATACATCATCAATATTGGAATCATAACGGTTGATGCACTTACCCTGGTAACTACTAAATATTTAAAAGCATTAACACCGCTCACATTCATGGCATCAATTTGCTCACTCACACGCATTGATCCTAATTGAGCTCCTATATTGGAACCTACTTTGCCTGCAGAAATTAGGGAAGTAATTAATGGAGCCAAGGCACGAATTAATGCAATTGCAATTAATGATGGTAACCATGAAACTGCGCCGAGTTCCTGCAACGATGGGCGCGATTGCTTGGTGAAAACTATTCCGGTTACAAATCCGGTTAATGTTATAAGTGGGAGCGACTTCACACCCATCATGTAACATTGTTTCTTAAATTCTGCAAATTCAAAAGGACCTCTAAATGCTTCTTTAAAATATAGTTGAACAAATTTGGCAGCATCATATAATCCAATTAAAAATGTATCTAATTGCTTCGAAATAACGAATTGTTTTGTTTTTTTAGACATTATCTTGAAATGACAAAATTATTAAATTGCGTAACAGGGAATTACGTAAATACGAACAGTCTATTAGTAGGCAAGGGAAAAATTACATAGTGCTATCCATCTACAAAGGTGGTGATTTAAGTGTCATTATGTTTATAGTATAGCCGCTATTTGTTACATAATTCACATGTTTTACTTTTTGGAGTTGCGTTTGAAAAGTATAGGCACTACCTTAAATTCGTTTGCCTTTTTTGTGGCTTTTAGGTTTATACAGATACCCATTTTTTCGTCGGGCTCGTTATTTTCTGCAATGTAATCGGCGTCTTGTTGCTTTAAACTGCTTATTGGAATTTTAATAAACAATTCTGTATTGTCTTTTAGGCTGTATATGCCATTAACAAACAAGGTTAATATATTGCTCTGAATTTCCATTTGATCAACATATAAGTCATATCCGGCTAAACGTGATTTATGGTTAAGTTCAGCAAAATCAATATCAGAAAATTGCTTGTTTTTAAATATATTTTTAGTAATCTCGTTTAATGCAGTCATATTGCGAATTCCACCTTGTTTAACGTTGATGTCAAACTCACCATTCATTGATGACTGCTGTATCGCAAACGTTTTACTTAGGTTGCCTGAGAATTTAATTTGCGCTGTTAACGTGCCTTGAATGTTTTTAGCAGTAACTGCGTCTTGGTTGAAATTGTTTAATTGTTGAAATAACTTGCTGATATCTGCATTATGAATATCTGCCGTAAGGCTAAAGCTGCGGTTACCTGTTCCAATTCCTACTATAGCACCAAAAAAGTTGACAGCTCCGTTTGCTGCATTAAATGAAGCTTTTTTACAATATATGGTATTATCATCCATCGTGGCTTCAACTTTTACTTGGTTTAACGAAAGTTGCTTGTATGTTATTTTAGTCGCTTTTAATGATATATTTACATCAATATTTGTGAGCAAATTTTCTAATATTTCACTAATCTCATTTTTGGGCTGAGGAACAAGAGTGCGCTTTTCGGGTGGTGAAAAATTACCTAGGCTAAAAAGATCGGTTTTTATTGAAATATCGGCAGTTGTTTTTACATTTTTATTGAATAAACTTTTGGAAACATTCTTGAATTCGCCTGACACATAGGTGAAGTTTTTGTTTATTGTAATGGGGATTTCATTAAAATAAATGTCGTGCTTGTTAAAAAATATGGTGCCGGTTATGTTTGAAAAATTATATTTCCTATTTGGAATATTATAAGCTGCGTCAATTAATTTCGCATATCCATTCACAACCGGGCCGGAAACATTTATTGAAGTGCCCTCCGGTGTTGATGGATAACCGAGGTAATTTATTTTCAATTCTATCTTACCTTTTGTAAAGTTTATTGACGAAGTATCAATTGCATTATTCAATTTATTTAAATCCGTGGAACACGATAATTTCATGTTTATATACGGTGTAAGCATATTAAATACATCCATACTGATACTCAAAGGGATACCTTCATACTTACCAGTAAACCCGGAAATGAATAAGCCGCTATTTGATTCTTCGTTTAATAGATTTTCATTCAGATGATTCTTGTAATGCCCTGAAAAGGCCACATCAGTGAAGGTTTGACCTTTGGATGTAAATACATTTTTGTTGGTTTTAAAATAAATATCTATATCTAACGGTCTGTTTGGTTTAACTATTCCTGATAATTTCAATATAACAGGAAATGACTTACTGAAATTGAAGGGTTTTAATTTATCACCCGTGTATTTACTCAACATGGCTATTGCTGTCGCCATTTCAACTTTTTTGGTGGTAAAAACCAAATTAACTGCTGTGCTGTCGGCAATTTTAATTTTCCCTTCTAAATAAGCTTTATTTTTACCTATATAGAGTGTTGAGGGTTCAATTGATAATGTTTTACTGTTTTTATTCCAATTGGCCTTTAGCGTTGTTCGTAGTTTTGTTGAAGTAAAGCAAGGGCCTCTTTCAACTCTAAAAGCTATGCCATTTGAATAAATGCGATCGTCGGTAACAAAACTAACTCCATTTGCATTGTAGCTTAATCCAATTTCAGATTTGGTAACAATAAAGTCGAAATTGTTATTTACTAATACAGTGTCTTTACTTATAATATGTATTTGCTCTAAGGCTACGTTATTTATTACAATATCGGCTGTAGGTTCCGATTTGGGTTTAACGAGGTTATAAGTGTTCCATTGCCCACTCGGCATCCGCTGCATGTTAATATTGCCTTTTATGATAGTAATTTGTTTTATTTCAATTTGATTTTGAATCAGTTTGAAAAATTTAACCTGGATATTAATGGATTCCGCATTGAGTAACGGTTTTTTGGATATATCAAAGTAATTATCTTGAATTTTTACATTGCGAACAGTTAATGACACATTTGGGAAATGTGAAAAAATATTGATTTTGAATTCACCTAATTCTACTTGTCCGTTGATACGACTAGTGGCTTCTTGCCTTACTTGGGTTTCTATTTTTGCAAGATAAACATTTGCTAAAATCACTTCGGTTATCACAAATACAGCTATAAACGCTACTAATATTAGCAACCCTCTTAATAGTCTTTTTTTATATGTTGAATTTAACTTCATTGTTAGGCTGATATAAAAATACAATAAAATAACCTGTTTAGGGTTATTTTATTGTTATATAGAAATGCTATTTATGTGCTTTTACGCTTGATGCCTGATTATTATAAGAACAAGTGTTTTGTCAAAGAATTGTTTTTATTTTATATAAAACGTATTTTCTATGAGCTTTTTGTTGACCTTGTCTTTTAGAATCTTAGCAATCTGTTGCAGAAATGGGAATAGCATTTTTACATGTATTAACTTTAATCGATAATTAATTGTTTGGTAATTATAATATTGTTAACTATAGTTTTAATTAAGTATAAACCCGGGGCATATCCGGAAATGTTAATGGTTCCAATTGTTTTACCGTTAATTATTGTAACAGTTTGAGCCATTAAAGTTTGACCACTTAAATTCATAACATATAACGTGCCTGTTCCGGAAAATTCATTTTCGGCATCAATAGCAAACTGCACTGAACCGGAAGCAGGGTTAGGGTATAATGAGAGATTTGTAATGGTATTAAGATTTGATTCGCGACAAGACGCTACTATGCTTAGTGTATCTGTTGTTCGTGAACAGCCATAAAATGTAGTAATAACACAATAGTATTCACCAATTTCAGTGGCTAGCATTTTATAGTAATTTTCAAAAGGAATTAGTGCACCATCTTTATACCATTGCCATGCATATGTATCGCCATAACTCACTTTTATGCGCAATGAATCATCAAAGCATAAATCTAAGCCTTCGGGTGAATAAATATTAGCAAATGGATTGTCTTTTACTGCCACAGCCTGTATTGCAGAGGTGTCAGTGCAAGTTCCGTCGTTAACTATTACTTGATAATAGCCCGGTTTATCGGTTGTAATGGTTGAATCTGTTTCAGTTGGAATAAGATATCCGTTTTTCAACCAAGTATAACTAGCATATCCGGGTGATGAATGTAATGTTACAAAATCATGTTTGCATATATTAATGATACCTGCAGGCCAAATTGGTGCTGTTAGTTCATCAGAAATGCCATCACAATCTTCATCTATATCATTGCATATTTCAATTGCATCGGGGTGAATATCAGGATTCGTGTCATCACAATCAATATACACTCCATAACCATCTCCATCTTCATCAATCATATCTAAAGTACCGTCAATTGATAAATAAGTAATACATAAGCGTCCTGCAGAATCTAGTGCACCGTAACCTGATATTTTAATTAAGATTAATTGTGCAGATGAAAAATCAGGCATATCCCAGCTTCCGGTGATTGTTCCACCACCGCAATCGTTAATTACTGGTGTAACATCTTCACCCGGGTTTATCCATGTTGCACCTGAGTCGATGCTATATGAAAAACGGGCATAAACCGGACCTTTTTGTGTAATACGCATTTCAGCAGTTAATGATGATATTGTTACTGTAACCATAGGATTTGGTAATAACTTTAAGATAACACCGGCAAGTGTGGTATCAAAAAATGCAACCGATGAGAAACCCTTGGTGCTGAAACCAATGTCGCACGCATCGCCGGCACCTGTTGCATCACCTGCTCGCAATAATCGTTCTTCGTCTATGTTTGGATTGCAATAGGCTGAAAACCCTTCGTGGTCTATCGTGTAGTCGTAAAGTTGGGCATAATTGTTATGCATAATCAATATTAAACATATTGATAAAATGGGGCGTAAAGTTTGTTTCATGTACTTAATTTTTGTTTTGTGATGAGTTATTATTATTGTGAATGTTTTATTATTGAATTACTTCTATTGGATAGGTATTAACCATGTTATCATTAATAATGGATACGTAATAAATACCATTTGATAAACTACTTAAATCAACATTGATGCTACTGCCGTTTTCCATATTGTTTTTTATTATCACAATATTTTTAAGCGCATCTTTAACTACTATTGAGCCATACATTTTGCCACCCGATAATTGTTCAATTGTAATATAATTGGTTGTAGGATTGGGATAAATTTTAATTAAGTTGTTTGCGGCAATATATTTTGAAAATATGATATCAGAATAAGAATTGGAGTTGTCAAAATCAACAGACTTTAATCTGAAAAAGGCATCTGTATAAAAATTAGTATCATGAAAGAGATAGTTCGTGCTTTCTGCTGTGGTACCTTGTGCCGGAATTGTTCCAATGGAATCGAAACTCATTCCATTATTATTGCTTTTTTCAACTTGAAAATAGCTGCAATTATTTTCTGATAGTGTTTCCCAGCTTAAGGAAGCAGTAGATGATTTATTTATCGCACATTCAAAACTTATAAGTTCAATGGGCAATAAAATTGGTAAAGTAATTACAACATTATCTAACCAATCGGTTTCAGTTGTAATTGATGAATAATCTCCTCTTATTTTAATGCGGTACACATTTGTGAGAAATGACATCATATCTGTATAGGTTACGGGCAATCCTGCAAGTGTTGTGTATTTCCATCCTGTTTCCATCAATGGAACCGTATACGATGTCCACGATGTCCCGGGATTTACAGGCGTACTGTAAACGATTTTTGAACCATCAGCCTTGCAAATCATCACATCCGGTTCGTTCGTTTGAAACGTACTCGTGTTTTGTTTCAAATCAAATTGCAGATTATCGCCATAGTAGTAGGATAAATCGGTGTTAAATGCTGCGGGACTATTATAATACCACGTTCCTGCTGCCTGATCTGTTGCTTTAAAACAACCGGTTGGATTGCCATTTATAGCAGTCCAACTCGCTGAAGGCGGTGGTAAAAGCCCTTCGGTTAATGCAGTCCAACTTTCATCACCCAAATTAAAATAACTCGAAATTTGAGCCTCCATTTTTAATAAATTCGAAAATAGTGTCGCGGTTAATATAACCATGGGTAGCAATTTCATTTTAATAAATATTTTATTTGTGAGTTCATGAGGTTAGTTATTTGGGGAAATACATTCTTATTTTGGTAATTTCTTTTATTTACAATCTTTATTTTTAGCTAAAATTTAATTACTGTGTATCAGATTTTTATTGTTGATGTAAAGATGACACCATTGCTAACAGTTATTCTTACATAACAAGTTTTAATAGTTACATTATTCACATATTTTTTAGAAAGTTAGCTGTAGATAAAAGGTTTGAAATGTCTGCTGTGAAGGACTTCTGACTCAAAGTGAAAATTGGACATCTCGAAAAAAAAATGAATTTGTTAAGCGAAACCGATGGCTTAATTAAAAAAGAATGACAATAATAACTTCTAATCGACTGAAACTACTGTATTTTAGTACCCTGAAAGTATTAGATTACGCTGGTATATAAAATATATAAATCTTGAAAAATTTATTGATTTCTGCTCTTCTTGCTTTGCTGTTTTTCGGCTGTAAATATGATGTAGTGCCTGAAACTGAGCAGTTTACGATTCCTGCAGTGGAAGACATTGTTATGTATGAAGTTAATGTTCCGGCTATGAGCAGCAACCACGATTTTGCCGGAGTAATTGACCGATTAGACGAGATTGAAGCTTTGGGCATCAATACCATCTGGCTTATGCCAACTTACCCGGTGGGTGTTGTAAATTCATTTGGTTCACCGTATTGTATTAAAGATTACACGGGTGTGAACCCTTCAATGGGTAACCTCGATGACCTTAAATTACTCATTTCCGAAGCACATAAGCGCGATATAGCTGTTATTTTAGATTGGGTTGCCAATCACACATCTTGGGATAATGCATGGATTAATAACGCAGGTTGGTATACCACTAACGCCGCAGGTGATATTATTAGTCCGGCCGGCACCACATGGACCGATGTGGCAGATTTGAATTTTAGTAATGCAGATATGCGACTTGCCATGATAGCAGCGATGAAATATTGGGTCGAAGAAGTTGGAATTGATGGTTATAGATGCGATGCAGCGGATTTTGTGCCTTTTGATTTTTGGAAGCAAGCGATTGATTCACTCAATGCTATTGAGGGGAAAGATTTAATTTTATTGGCTGAAGGTGCAAGAGCAGATCATTTTACAGCCGGATTTCAAATGAATTTTTCGTGGAGTTTTTTATCAACTGTAAAAAATGTTTTTACATTGAATTCATATGTAAGCACGCTGTTTTCAACAAATACATCAGAGTATGCAGTTGTTCCAACCGGGGGTCAAAAATTACGCTTTATTACGAATCATGATGAAACTAATATAAATACTGCACCTAATGTTTATGGCGGACAAGATGCTGCTGTTGCGGCCTCGGTAATTACCTATTATTTGCAAGGAGTGCCATTGGTGTATTGCGGACAAGAAGTAGGCATAAGCAGTTCAAGTGCGTATGGCAATGCGTTAAATTGGACAATTAATCCGGATATCTTAGCCCAATACAATGCCATTTTACAGTTTTATAAAAGCTCATTTGCACTGCGAATCGGCACTTTACAAACATATAGCAATGCAAACGTAGCGATATTCAAAAAATATTTAGCTGATGAAGCTGTGCTAACAATTGTGAATGCAAGAGATATAAATCAAACCGTAACAATAGATGCCACTTTACAAGGCGAATGGACAAATGCAATTACCAATGAGCCGGTAATTTTAGGCGAATCAATTGATATGTTGCCGTATGCGTATTTGATATTGAAGAAGTAATTAATTCTTACAACTTAAGATATTCTTACTATATTTATCTGTGTATCAATAGTAAATTTAATAAATTATGATACTATTTGCATCATAATTTATTAAACATTACTTATTTTTTTAAATCTAGTATTAAAATCCAAAACCCTTTTTACGAATTTCATTCATAAATTCTACGCGATTACCTTTGCTTATTGGCAACGATTGATTATTTATTTTTATAGTATTTCCACTAATACTTTCCATCTTTTCAATATTTATTATAAATGACCTGTGTATGCGTATAAATATTGATTTCGGCATTAACGCTTCAATTTGATGCATCGGCATAAGTGTAATTATTTGGCGTGTTGTAGTTATTATCCTGATATATTTTTGTAACGCTTCTACATATACAATTTCCTCAAAATTTACTTTTACTATTTTATTGCCTTCCTTGATAAAAATATAACTATTAAGTTCTTCCGGCTTTTCAAATGCCACATCCTCAGTTAGTTTGTTTTTTCCAATATAATTTGTAGCTTTTACCACTGCCTGATAAAACCTGTCGAATTCTATTGGTTTTAACAAATAGTCAATAATATCGTGATTATAACCTTCCAATGCATATTCAGAATAGGCTGTTGTTAGAATTGTGGCAGGCTTAGGATTTAAAGTGCGCAGCAATGCTAATCCATTTAGGTTGGGCATCTGTATGTCGAGAAATAATATATCAGGTGTTAATTTTTCAATTTGATGTCCGGCCTCGATAGCATTATTACAAATAGCTACAATCTGCAAATGGGGCACCTTAGCAATATGTACCCCAAGCAACTCGCAGGCTAGTCTTTCATCATCTACTATTATGCAGCTTAGCGTAGTCAATGTTTATTTAATTGAATGAGTAATTGTACGTTATAGATTCCATTTTCAATATAGGTTGATAAACTATGATTGCCGGGGTAATTAATTTCTAGTTGTCGTTTAAAATTTAGAAGGCCTAGTCCGCTATCTTTTTGAATAGAAGTATCTATATTATTTTCAACAGTAAATTTTAATTGGCCTACCGTATTTGTTGTACAGGTGATATTTATCCATGAATTTTCACCATGGTCAATATTACTATGTTTGAAAGCGTTTTCAACAAGATTTATCAAGAGCATAGGCGCAATGTCCCAATCACTTAAATTGCCATCAACAAGAAACTTCACATTTTTAGATTTTGGCTTACGTAGCAGTTGCATCGAAATATAATCCTGAACAATTGCTATTTCACTGCTTAACAAAGATTTCTCTTTGCTTGCTTCATATAAGATGTAACGCAGCATTGCTGAAAGCTTGGCCACCATCGGAGCTGTATTTTCATGTTTTTGCAAGGCAAGCGCATAAATGTTATTCAGCGTGTTAAAAATAAAGTGTGGACTTATTTGAGCACGTAAAAAATTCAATTCCGCTTCTACTTTTTGATGATGCAATACAATGGCATTTTCCCGTTCAATTTGCCATTGTTTATAATACCAGTACAATGTAGATATCATAAGAAACAAAGTAGTATTTAATACCATCGAAAAAATATTCCGCCATCCGATGTATTCGTAAAACATTACTTCTAATCCTGAAAAACGGATTATACAAATGTATACTACTACTGACCCTAAAACACTGAGTATGTATAAAGCCGTAAACTTCTTTTTTAATAATAACGGAATAAGTATAACTAAGTTGAAGTAGGTAATGGAGATATAAGTTAAAGTTTCCAAAATGGTATAACCAATAGCCTCCCCCCAATTGCATGTAATAAAATAGTAGTCAAACAGAAACAGGAAAATGAATAGCCAAAACACTATATGTTCAATTCCCCTAATATGCTGTTTGTTACTCATTCGTATAAATTTGACCTTTAGTGTTTACAGTGTAAATCTACTTAAAAGCATTTTCAAAGGAATTGAATTTCCATGAATTGTCGGTTTCAGGGTATGAATCGCCGCCGTAATACCTTGCAATGGCTTTAATCTGGGTTTTTTGGTTTAAGGTTAACTATCCATTGGTTCCACAAATGCTGCCTTTGGTGGAAAAAATTTGTGCCATCTAACAGGACCTGCTACTTTTACCCTCAATTGGTTTATTTCACTTAAATTTGAATTATGAAAAACAAAATGAAAATCGTATTTGCTTTTTTAACTGTGTTGGTAGTTATTACATCTTGCAGTAAAGAGGATTTGCTAATGGATGGTTCCGCAACAGCTACGAGTGAGCTCATTAATGCTAAAACAATATTATATACCATGCCTGAAGAAAGTGCATTGCATGAAGGAACTTGGCTTACTTGGCCTCATCAATACACTTATGGCATGCAATATAGAAATCGGCTTGATCAAACTTGGGTAGATATGACAGCAGCTTTGGTAAGCAGTGAGAAAGTGCATATTATTGCATATAACAATTCTGAAAAAACACGGATAAATAATTTACTCATTGCAGCCGGTGTGCCTTTGGCCAATGTTGATTATAAAGTATTCAAATCAAATGATGTTTGGATTAGAGATAATGGACCTGTGTTTGTTAGAAATGGTGCCGGTGATTTAAAGATGCTGGATTTTAAGTTTAATGGTTGGGGAAATAAGGCTCCCTATGCGAAAGATAATGTTATTCCGGGTTCTATTAGCGGAGCAATTGGGATTCCTGCGATTAATCTAAATGCAAGCATCACAACCGAAGGTGGTGCATTTGAAGTTGACGGTAATGGCGTGTTTTTAGCTACAAAAAGTGCTATTTTAAATAATAATCGCAATCCGGGAATGTCGCAAGCAACTGCTGAAAATGTTTTCGGCGAAAACCTCGGTGTAACCAAATTTATTTGGCTTACCGGTGTAAAAGGATTGGAAATTACTGATATGCATATTGATGGATTTGCACGCTTTGCCGATGCAAATACTTTAGTTACAATGAACAATGCTGATTTACTTTATTGGGATGTTCCGGCTGCAGATATATCCATTTTGTATGCTGCATCAAATGTAGATGACACACCATACGATTTTATTTACTTGCCACTTACGCAAAATAATGTAGTTACCACTTGGGGACAGAACCTCGGCTATAAAGGTTCTTACGTTAATTTTTATACAGCTAACAATGTAATTTTGGTGCCAACTTACAATGATCCAAACGATGCAACTGCAATTGCTATTTTGCAAGCACATTATATCGGATATGATGTAATTGGAATTGATGTGCGCAATTTATATAAATATGGTGGAATGGTGCATTGTGTTACGCAGCAGCAACTGGTGGAATAAATAATCTTATCCTGTATTATTTTTAGAAAGGAGATTGAGTTTCAGTCTCCTTTTTTTAATGATGGAAACGTAATGCTGTCAGGTGTAAAATTTTATGTATGTTTTCTTTACAACTATCAATCAGGTATTGTTTTGTTCTCCGTTATTTACAATCAGATCACATTCTAATATTGTCATCAACAATTGGGTCAGTAAAATCAATCATGCTTACTTTTATTTTTTTTGGATTACCTGTACCGCAACGTCTATTTTTTCTTACGTCTTTAAACATACGTAAACTTTTATATCCTGTTTCAATTTCTTTATCTTCTTTTTTAGCAACGATACGTACTTCAGCAGATTGTGCTAAGCAACCGATGTCTTTAAACACCGCTTTTGTGCGACGTTTGTTTAAATCTGCATTATATTGACCCAATGGACATGTTGTTGATAGCGATACTGATTCAAATTGCATCCCCTTCTCTGCTTTAAACTTAGTTTTTGGTCTGAATAACCTTTTCCCGCTTAGAGGTCTAATATCACAGTTAAAAGTAATGCTGTTACTAGGCCTGTCAACATTTAAATTGATTTTGTTATCAGTAACTATACGGTCCACATTCTTAGTATTGGAATTTCCCTTTTTTTCATACGGACATTCAACCGGAAATTCATAAAACAAATTGCCACCTTGTGAAACAATACGTATTTGATCTTGTGGATTTCCCCAAGTATTGTCAGCATTTAATGAGTATAACATCATATCCATACTCATATTGCAGGGCACAGGCAACCTGATTAATGCGGGGGATTGAAGGCAGCTCGTATCGCAAGTTTCAAAAGTAAGCATACCACCCGATTGTAATTCATTGCCATTTTCATCCATTGTAACAAAACCCGCAGCTTGAATTGATTCAGGTGTAATGTATTCTTTTAAAACAATGCAATCCTTTTTCTCTCTGTATTCACAAGCATTCATTTTTACTTGAGAACCTCCTGGCAGGTAAATGATGGTGTCTTTATCGCAGTTTTCATTTGAAGTTAATTGGACCTCATCATCAATAATAACAACAGGGGGTTCTTTTATGTCGATTGGGATTTTATATATAATAATTATATCTACACGCCTGTTTTGTTGCTTACCTAATTCATTTGAGTTTGTTGCCTTAGGTTTGTTTTCACCATAATGATCTGTTTCAAATTTTGATTTGTCTAATTTTTTTTCTGCGAGATAGTTTGCAACATTCGTCGTTCTTTTTTCAGATAATTTTACATTATAAATACTATCAGCATCAGTATCGGTATTACCTCTAATTATAACTTTTACAATTTCTTTCCCATTTATGTCGGCTATTAAATTATCAATATCAATCTTTTGATTATTTGTTAAAATATGTTGATCGGTCTCAAAGTAGACACTTATTTTGATATATGGATTTTGGGAAAAAATTGGTGTTGCTACCAAAATTAACAATATAAAACTTAGGTAAAATTTAGCCATAAAATTGATTTACATTTAGAAAATTAGTTAATTTAGTTTTAATTACAAAAAATATTCGAAATATTTTTCACTTGAATCAACCCGGCGTTGTCTTCGTTTCCATTTGCTTTATAATATTATTTACTTCCTGTTCAGTTGAACGCAATTTGGTTTGGCAAAAGGTAATTAGTTCTGCCGCGCGTTTCACTTTTGCAGCAAGTACATCCACAGATACCGATTCGTTTTCAATTTCGGCTGCAATTTGTTTTAATTCGGCATAAGCCGCTTCATAAGTTTGTTCCATCGTTTGGCGATTTTGAGGTTACGGTTGAGGTGATGATATCTTTTTCCATGGTGATGATAATTTCTTCACCGGTTTTAATTTGTTGAGTATTGCTGATGATTTTCCCTTGATGCGAAATAATGGCAAACCCTTTCTTTAAAATATTATCCGGTTTCATCATGTTGACCAATGAGGTGAAATGACCAACATAGCCGCGCTGATTAACTAAATATTTATGGGTAAATATTTTTAAATTACTAACCTGATTTTGCAGTTCATGCATGCGCGCAGCAGTTGTTATTTTTGGTTTTGATAATATTTGATTGAGTAAATTTACCAAATTTGTTTGACGATTATATAATATTGATTTAGTATTGTTAGTTACAATTTGATTAATGGCATGTAAATGTTCTTTATGCTGATTAATAAAAGTGCGGGCTTGATTTACGATGGTGATATTTGCGCTATTTACCATTTGTAAATGTTTGCTCAACAACTGTTGCGATTTAATGATAGTAGTTTTTTGCAGCGCCAACATTTGCTCCTCAAAATTTCGGTTGTGGGAGATGATAAATTCTGCGGCTTTGGTTGGGGTTTTGGTATTAGTATGCGCCATCATATCTACAATGCTAACATCGTTGTGGTGACCAATGCCTGTAATTACCGGAACAGGAAATTTTGCAATCGCCAATGCTAATCGGAACCTGTCGAAAACCAAAAAATCGGATTTAGAGCCGCCACCGCGAATTATTACTACCCCATCATAATTAAATCCTGATTTGTGCACTGCAATTAATTTATCTACCAGCTCATTTTCTGCATCAATTCCTTGCACGGTTGATTGGTAAATATCGATAGCGAATTTGTAGCCGAATTGGTTGCTCGAAATGGTATGTGTAAAATCGGTATACCCTTCAGAGTTCGGCGAACCAATAATGGCAATGCGCTGAATTACCTGGTTAAACGGAATGCGTTTATTTCTGGTGATATAAACATCGCCAATTAATTGCACAATATCAGGATGCAAAGTAAGCAGCTTCTGCAGCGTTTCTCTCCGCTGCAATTCCATATTTCCTAATGTGAAACTGGAATCTATATCCAATAACACCAATTGCAACCCGAATACTTTGTGAAATTCAATTTTCACTTTAACCAACACCTCAATACCATTGGTAAAAATCTGGCCGGTTTCTTTTTCAAACGCCTTAATATGCAACGAACCGGCTGCCCACGAAACACCTCTAATTTTAGTAACCGGATCATTAGATGTTGTTGATTTCTCAATAAATTCGAAATAATGCCTGTCGTTATTCGCATAAAACTTATGCCCCGAAACTTCGGCAACTATCCAATGCGTGCTGTTCCCAAACGATTGTTTAAGGGTGTCCTCAACTTGTTGGATGAGTTCGGAGAGTTTGATGTGAGGGAATTCGGGCACTATTGTTTGGTTAATGTGATTTCTTGCTAAGGTAGGGAATTGAATGGAAATGCTCTGTCCGAGCAGGGTTCTTGCCTCCAATAATAATTTTAATACCGACACAACCCTGCGATGAATTGCAAATGAGATCACAGTATTTAATTATTCGAAATTCTTGGTCGCAGAGTTTTACGGGTTGATTATTTTTTTCTGGTGAAATTAAATTGTGTGGGCATAGCGTTAGGGATAGCAGCGGAAAGCCCACAGGACGAGGGACGAGGCCGAGGACTTGCAGCGCCCTATAGTAGAACCCCTTGTTTGTTTTGGCAACAAACAAGGGGTTCACTATAGGGCGGGGAACGCCCTAATTCATTATACGTTTAACTCAACGCACATTCGGAATTTCTTCTTTATGAAACTCGAATTGATCATCTTTTTCTTTATATAACATAATCAAATCCAACGCTTCGGCAATTACATCGGAGCATACTGTGATGTGACTGCCTTTTTTTGCATTTTCGATACAATATTTAATAGAATCAGCTTCAGGATTTATGCAAATAACCGACATAGTCGGATTTATTTCAAAAATACCTTCTTTCAATAAATTCATTATTTCTTCGTCGGTTCTGCCGCGGAGGTTTTTGTCTTGACGAATAATAATTTCATCAAATGTTCTTCCTGCAATGCGTCCTAATTCGCGAATATCTTCGTCGCGACGATCGCCGGATGCAGCTATAACACCAACTTTTGGACTCATTTCTATTTTTGCCAAGTAATTACTGATTGCTTGGAAACCATCAGGATTATGCGCAAAGTCGACTAACATTTCAAAATGTTTAAAGTTGAAAACATTCATGCGTCCCGGTGTCATGGTAGGCGAAGGAATAAAAGTATTTAATGCTAATTTTACTTCCTCAATTTTAAAATTCTGTACAAAAGCTGCTGCAACGCAAGGTAAAATATTTTGAATCATAAATGCAGCTTTTCCGCCTAGCGTAAGTGGAATATTTACTACTTTTTCTACACGTATTTTCCATGTGCCTTTTATTATACTTACCCAGCCATCTTCTAACACTGCAGCAACACCGCCGCGATCGCAATGTGCCTTAATGCGTGGGTTGTGTTCATCCATGCTGAATAGTACTAAATTACATTCTAAATTCCTGCGCATTTCAAAAACTAAATCATCGTCGGCATTTAAAATGGCGTAACCTTCTTTGCGCGTAGTTTCGGGAACAACAGATTTAACTTTTGCCATTTCTTCAACCGAATCAATATCTTTTAATCCGATATGATCGGCAGTTACATTGGTAACAATTGAAATATCACATTTATCAAATGCTAATCCTGCTTTTAACATTCCACCGCGTGCACATTCTAAAACTGCATAGTCGATTGTTGGATCCATCAACACAAATTTCGCCGACATTGGTCCGGTGCAATCGCCTTTTTCTAACATGCGATTTTGAATATAAATACCATCGCTGGTTGTAAATC
>JANMLV010000084.1:0-22457 GCA_031372705.1 Bacteroidota bacterium
AATTTAATTGCAGAAAAACAGGAACAAGCTGAAAAATTAGTTGGTGATTATGTAAAACAATTATGGGGTTTAGATATACATAACGGCGCTGCAATAATTATCGATAATAAAACGCATGAAATAGTTGCTTATGTTGGCTCAGGCGATTTTTATAATACCTACGATGGCGGACAAGTTGATGGGGTTCAGGCGATACGCTCACCGGGAAGCACTTTAAAACCGCTGCTCTATGCATTGGCATTCGACAATGGTTTACAAACACCACAATCCATTATCGCCGATGTGCCTGTAAACTATACCGGCTATAGCCCCGAAAATTACGATGAAGATTATCATGGCAATGTTACTATTGAATTTGCATTATCACATTCACTCAATGTACCTGCAGTAAAAACACTAAGCGAACTGGGGATGGATAAGTTTATAAATACATTAACAACTTGTGATTTTTCAACTATAGATAAAAAACGAAACGATTTAGGACTTTCCGTCGCATTAGGAGGATGCGGCGTTTCACTGGAGCAATTAACAAAACTATATGCTTCGTTTGCAAATAAAGGTGCGTATCAACATATTAAATGGTTGCAAGGGGATGATGACACTTCATCTGTTCAAATTATTAGTGAAGGTGCTGCATTTATGATTACAGAAATACTAACGCAGCTGACCCGCCCCGATTTACCAAATTACTATCAAAATGCTAAAAATGTTCCTTTAGTTGCCTGGAAAACCGGCACGTCTTATGGTAGAAAAGATGCTTGGAGTATTGGATACAACGATAACTTTACCATTGGCGTTTGGATAGGCAATTTTTCAGGTAAAGGCGTTCCCGAATTATCAGGTGCCAATGTTGCTACACCATTGCTGTTTAATTTATTTAATGCAATAGAAAACGACAATAATAAAGATTGGAACACCATGCCCGATATGGTAAATTTCAGGTATGTATGCGCCGAAACAGGTAAAAATCCGGCCGACTATTGTGACCATGTAGTATTAGATTATTTTATTCATGCGGTATCTAAAAACCAGATTTGCAATCACTTAATTGAAGTAAAGATTGCTGAAAATGAAAAAATAAGCTACTGCACAAGTTGCTTACCCAAAGACGGATATAAAGTAAAATACTATACAAATTACAGTCCTGAAATAATTAGTTGGATGACATCCAAAAATATTCCGGTAAGTTTAATTCCGATACACAATCCGGCTTGTGAGCGGGTTTTTGCGGAGGGTGGACCTGTAATTACATCTCCGGTAAATGAATTAGAATATTTAATAGATAATTTAGACAAACAAAAAATAATGTTGAATGCCAATGTTGGCTCCGATGTTAAAAAAATATACTGGTATGTGAACGATAAATTATTAATATCATCTGACCCAACAACGCCGGTATTTTTTGAACCTGAAGAAGGCAAAAGTAAAATTAGTTGCAGCGATGATAAAGGTAGAAATACTAATATTGAAATTACGGTCGACTATTTTTGATTTCGAATATTCTTGGAAATAAAAAAGGCTCTCCTTTCGGAAAGCCTTTTAATAGTGGTTATTATCAATTATTTATTCATCCCACCAAACCGGTGTTAATAAATCGCTTATGATAACTGCATTTGAATTGTATAAACGTTCATCTATACAAGTTGCAAATCTGCGAGGTATACCGTCAGTTTTCCCGTCAGGATTTGGTGTAATTGCAGGAAGGTTTGTTCTTCTCCAATCTGCCCAAACTTCAGGTTGAGTAAACATGGCAATGTATTTTTGTGTCATGATTTTATCTAAAGAAATAGTAGCACCTGTTTCGGCTGCGAAAATATCTTCGTAACCGGTATTTGGTCCACCGGTAGTAGCGATGATATTTGCTTTAACTGCGTCGTTAAATGCAGTTGCTGCTGCCTCAGTATTACCCAATCGTAAATTAGCTTCTGCTTCTATAAATTTCATTTCATAATAAGTGAGCAATGGAAGCGGTGCGGCATCTGAAGAATAAAGCGGTCCTGTATTTGATGCATCAAAATTTACACCATTATTCGGCACCCCTAAATAAAGGGCATCAGGTGTTTGTGTCGCATAAAATCCAATTCTTGGATCATTGGTTGAATTTAGCAAATCAATAAAGAATTCACCCATTTTAATATAATCTTGGCGAGCATCGTTAAATGAAGCCCATGAATTTAATTCATTACCGTTTACGCCAAAAATTGCCATTGTATTATCTGCATTAGATGCTAAACCGGCCATTGCCAAATGAGCAAGCGCATCGTTAGCAGAGCCTGTTGGGTCTTTTTTACTTAATCGGTTCGCATATCTTGCTTTTAGCATATGCGCTGCTTTAATCCACTGAGCCGTATTGCCGCCATGAATAAAATCGTCAACACCGGGTATAAATGCATTAGCAGAAAGAGGCGCACTCAAATCGCTGATTGCATTATTTAAATCAGCTTGAATAGAAACAATTATTGACTCTTGAGCATCGTAATCAGGATTAAAATTTTCTGAACCTTGCAATGCTTGTGAATAAGGAATATCACCCCAATAATCTGTTGCCAAACCGATGGTCATACATTTTAAAATAGTTGCAATTCCACGATAATATGGATTTGCATCACCCGCAACGTTAATTAATTCTTGCTGGTTAACTAATGCATCTGCATAAATAGTTTTCCATTCGTTGGTGTTATCTTGTTCATCAAAAGCATAATCACGAACCTCAATCATTTGAAAGTCGTTACCTGCATGCTGCTGAACTAAAATTGAACTCGTTCTGGCCAATTGACCGGTGTAAAGCGATTGCATTGCAACTTCCGAAACCGTAAGTAATAATGCAGGAGTAACCTCAGTAGGTAAGTTCGGTGATTCCGAAACATCTTCTACCCAACCTTTGCATCCTGAACCAAACAGGATTGCAGGGATTGTGATTATTAATAATATTTTTTTCATAATAATAATTTTTAGCTTTTTAGAAAGAAGCACTTACTGTAAATAAATAAGATTTAGTTCCCGGATTGTTAAACCAATCGAAACCTGTAATATTTGAACCTGCTCCGGTTAAACTTGTTTCAGGGTCAACACCCGGATAATCAGTTTTTAACCAAAGATTTCTTCCGGTTGCAGAAACGGTTAAACCTTTCACAACATTTTTAGGATCAAGCTTAAATTCGTAAGCAATTTTTACTTCACGTAATCTTACCCAACCGCCATCAAATACTTGTTGCTCAGAAACGCCATTGTCACCTAAATAATTCTGCCAGTAGTTTTCCGGTGACACTTCAACTGTATTTGGTGCGCCTGTACCATCAATTACTCCGTCAATTAAGAATGTAGTATCACGGTCGGCAGAAGCTTCAGAAATACCCAATCTATTCATACGTGCAATTGTTCCGCACCAAATATCACCGCCTTTGCGAATATCAAGCAAACCACTTACTGTTAATCGTTTATAGGTTAAACCGGTGTTGATGTTCATTAACCAATCCGGATAAGGATCACCAATTACGCCGCTGATTGAATCGGCAATTGGCATACCTGTATTTCCATTGATAAGTAAATTCCCATTTTCATCGCGCAACCATCTGCTTCCATATAATAAACCATAAGGTTGACCCACTTGAACATAGGCACCGGGGTCACCAAAGCCGGCTTCAATTTCTATCTCCTCAACACCGTCGGCCAATTTGGTTACTTTATTTTCGTTTTTGCTGAAATTGCCTCCAACATTCCAAATTAAATTTTTACGTTTGATAACATCTGCATTTAATGTTAACTCAATACCTTTATTTTCCATTTCTCCGGCGTTATCAAATACATAAGCAATACCGGAAGTTGATGCAACAGGTTTTGTTAACAAAATATCGCTTGATACTTGCTTGTAAACGGTAACATCAAAATCGATACGACCTTGCCAGAATTTTAATTCCAAACCTAATTCTGTTCCTGTTAATCTTTCAGGTTTCAAATCCGGATTACCTTGTGCATTTGTTTGGCTAAATCCAAAACCCGGTAAACCTAAATATGGAAAACTAAATCCATCTGTAAATCCATCTGTGTAAATTGGAGATGAGAAATATGTATCTGCACTATATGGTTGTGGCTCAATACCTGCTTGTGCATATGCAAAACGCAATTTACCAAACGACCATATTTTATTTGTATTTAATACCTCGCTAAATACAAAAGCTCCACTTACCGAAGGGAAAAATGCAGAACCTTGATTCGGCCCATATGTAGATGACCACTCATTTCTACCTGTAACGTTTAAAAATAACATGCTTTGATATTCAAAACCGAAATCGCCAAAAAATGCAGCACTGCGCTGTCTCGTAGTAGTTTGACTAGCATATAAATCGGCTGCATTTAATAAATTATAATAATCAGGAATGGTTAAATCACGTCCTCTGGCATACAAATAATTAACATCAATATCTGTTAAGTTATTTCCAATTGTTAGATTTATATTAACATCTTTATTTACTTCTTTAGAAGCAGAAGCAATTAAATCGCTATAAATTTGACGATAGCGAATTGTATTTTCTTCAATTTGGCCGCCCGGCGCATTGGCAGGATCATTTGAACCAATTGAAAAAATTTGTTTGCGTTCGTCAGTGTAACTATCAGCACCTAATCGATAAGTAACATTCATCCATTCCCTTGGCGTATAGGTTGCTGAAACATTTCCTAAAACGCGATTGATTTTATCATTAAATGGATTATTATAAATTGTCCAATATGGATTATCATAAGCTGAATAATAATTCCTATTTGCACCACTTGCATATTCATATCCATCAGATAAATCGTAGCTGGTTGGTGCACGCAATAACGAAAGCATAACACCTGAAAGGTTGCTACCGTTTTGTGCTTTTGTACCACCACTGGTAATTACGTTAGCATCGGCAGCTACTTTAAATTTATCCCAAATGCGCATGTCTGAATTAATGCGTATTGAAGTTCTATTATATTCGGTTGTAGGAATTACACCATTATCTTGTGTGTTACCGATAGACAAGCGCAAAGAACCTCTATCGGTTCCACCGCTTATTGATAAATTATTGTTATACGTTAAACCTGTTTCAAAAAAATCGGCTACGTTATCAACCGGAGTTCTACCTGCATTTGCCATTGTAGGTCCCCAGCTGCTTGGTGTTCCCGGTGATCCGTCATCATCTGTATCCCAAAGTAAATCCGGTCCCGGGTCTGCTTCAACTAAATTACCTTCAGGATCAACAGAACCATCATTTTTTTGCTTTCCACCACCGGTTCCTTGCGCATACTCAAATTGTTGAGCAGGTAATTTACTCACTTGATTTACTTCAAGTGTTGATGAAAAGTTAATGTGTATCGCCTTATCTCCTGCTTTATTTCCACGCTTTGTGGTGATAATAATTGCACCCGACCCTGCGCGTGAACCATACAATGCGGCGGCTGCCGGACCTTTTAATATGTTTATACTTTCAATGTCATCAGGATTAATATCTATTGCTCTATTCGAGTTACTTACACCATTTAATGTAGAGTTAAAAGCATAATCACCGGCAACTGTATTATTTGTTCCATTATCAATAGGCACACCGTCAATTACAACCAAAGGTTGATTTTCATTTGTAAATGTTGATGGTCCGCGAATAATTATTTTACTCGACGCACCCGGAGTTCCTGCAGCTCCGGTTACTTGAACACCGGCTGCCTTTGCAGATAATCCTTCAATAAAGTTTTCTTCACCCGAACTCGATATTCTATCACCTCCAACTTCCTGCGTAGAAATACCTAACGATAGTTTTTCCTTGGGAATACCCAAAGCCGTAACTACAATTGTTTCTAACCCAAGAATGTCCTCTTCAAGTGCTACGTTAATAGTACTCCTACCTCCAAGGCTTTCTTCATGTGTTTTGAAACCTAAGTAAGTGTAAACTAAAACTTCTTTTTCTGCTGGAACTACTAACACGTACTTACCGTCAAGGTCGGTAACAGTGCCCGTAGTTGTGCCTTTTACCAGAACAGTTGCTCCGGGTAGCGGCTCATTGTCTGTTGCTGACGTGATTGTACCTGTTATGGTTTTACTCTGCGCAAATGCAGCATTTACCATACAAACACTAACCAGCAGCAGCGTTGCGGCTAATTTTCTCATAGATTTGGTTTTAAATGAATAGAATTAGGTTAATAGATTAAAGGTAATTAATAAGTTAAATTTAAGTTAAAGAACAAACTTAAGATTCTTTTCACGCAATTATTACTATAAAATTACAAATTTCAGCTCATGGCAATCTATTCAACATGTTTTCAACATTTATTTGCGGGTTTTACTGCCATTTGAAATTTAAAAAGTTTTCGACGGGATTGTTATAGTTTATGCAGTTCATTTTTTAGCATCCAATTAAAATAACAACAACTGCATTCGTTAATTACAAATTAATTATTGCATAATAAATCAATTAACATTTGTGTGGCCCATTTTTGAAGTAATGTGGCAATGACATTTTGCAATTTCATCTATTGGCATCCCTTCAAATTTTGACGCAAGCGATATTGATTTCACTTCACCAACATTACCTACTCTGCAAGACTCACTCGTTATTGGGATGTCCAGTTTATCATAAATCATTCTATAATCGTAAATCCTGAGCCTGCTTTGCGGTTGAATTGAATTATCAATTCTTTTCCATTGCCTGTCTGAAAACTGAAGAAAATTGTAATTTGTAATTGACGTATCAAAATGCGAAAAGTGATCCGACATGTCGATAAAATGCGACATTACACCATCTTGTTTTTCTACCACTCGTTTGAACTCTTCTAGAATTGGAATTAAAACATCAGGGTAAATATGTTCAAAAGTATTATTTGAATGAACTAAGTCGATAGTACTATCTTTTAGCGACAGTTTTCTTGCATCTTCTATTAAATAGGATATATTTAGTCGTTGTAATATTGCATCAAACGATAGTTCATCAAATTCAGTTAACAGTAAAAGCAATGCTTCAAATCTATTGTCTGAGTAACTAACATAATTTTTCAACAAGCCCTTATTATTTGATTCTACAAACTTTAGTAAGGTAGTTTTAATATATTTCTTTGAAGTGAGTGTTGAAATATCAACAGAATAAATCTTATCGGCACCTAACAGAAACAAGCTAATCGGCACCACAGGATACCATCCTGTGCCAAGTTCTAAACATTGAGCCGGAATAACCTTATTTGAATTCAGCTGATAACTTTTAATGTGACCTCTCGCATGGGATAAGCGGTCATAGAAATAGGCATCTGAAAGATTCACACCTTTGGTTACATACTTTTGAAAGAAGTAATTAATCTTGTGAGCATATGGCAAATAGGAAATAAATTTTTGAATTATTGCTTTTTGTTTCCACTTCTTCATGTAAATGTATAATTGCCTGTCGAATTGCGCATGGTTTGCTTTGTTGCTTAAAGCTAAATCTTACTTATGTGTATCGTAATATCCAAAAACTTTCTGTACAATTTCAGCAGCTCTTGCTCCCGGATCTTGTCGAATTTTTAATTCCTCTTGCTCAACCATATAAAACAATCCTTCTAATGCCTTTTGGGTGACATAAGCTTTTAAATCCGGATTTAAATCTTCCATCAGTGGAATTTTATTGTAATAATTAACTGCATCACTCCAATATTTAGTTGCGCCAACTTTATTCAACGAGCTTTCAATAATTGGTGTAAATTTAGCTGTAAGTTGCGCAGTGGTAGTTTTTTCGAGGTAAGATGTTGCTGCATCATTTGCACCGAATAAAATATCCATCGCATCATTAATAGTCATAGATCTAATGCTGTTGATTAATATTGGCTTTGCTTCAATGGCTGCATTTTCTGCTGCGCGATTTAATGAATTAATTACATCATCACACATTTTATTTAATCCTAAATCACGCAAAGTTGTTTCAATTTTTTGCGCCTCGGTTGGGAACGGAATTTTCACTTTCGGATTTCCTAAATATCCATTAACTGCCGACAATACATCTGAACCGTTTGTGGCACCTTGCACTAAGGCCTCCATTAATCCGTTAGCAACCTCCTGCTCAGTAATTGTAGTTTCTAGCACTGTATTGAGCACATCTTGCATAATTTGAGGGTCGCAAGTTGAACCTGTGAACATCCCTATAATGAGGGTAGCGAAAACTAGTTTCTTCATAATTGGCATTGATATTTGATGCCAATTTATGAAAAATTATTAAAACAGATGTAAAATAGATGTTTCTTATTGCTTAATTTTCCCTTTGTAGGCCAAGGAAAGACCAAAAACAGGGGCACTATAAATGTTAATTCTATCTACTAAAAAGTCACTGTAAAGTCCCACTCGACCGCCGAAATACAGATTATTTGACAATGGAATTACGGTTTCAAGTTGAAGAAAGGAAAAATTTGTTCCTTCTCCCCTGCTAAAATCAGTAACCGATTCGATATTACCTTGCGTAGATTGTGCATTTGCCTTAAAAATGAACCACACCTTTGAAGGAGATTCATATCCAAATTCGAAACCGCCAATTAATTGGTCATTAAAATCAAAATCTTTATACTGCGATCGCCAATTATAATCTACAAAGCCTGAAATATAAATCGGAAATGGGTAAAAGGAATGAGATATAGCCAATTTATTATGTATATTAAATTCACCATCGCCGGTAGGCAAATTAATAGTTTCAAATGAGTTAACATTGTTTACCGCAAGCAGTTCTGCAGTGCCTGTCGGTAATTCAAATTCAGCTGAATAGGATATAGGAAAAACATCTTGGAACAGCCCTAGTTTAATACCTATTAATAAATCGCCTAAACCAAGTACTTTATTGGTAGTTTCATAACCTTGGATTTTGAATACGGGCATAGAAGCAATTACAGTAAAATTATCGGTTATACCATATTCATTATACAAATACAATCCTCCGGCATAAAATGGTGACGTTACTACCAAGATGCCATCCGGATTGTAATAATTCGACGCTGCAGCATATTGGACCGAAGCAGAAGAATACAACTCATGCTTAGCTCGAACCCAAGCTGTTTGGCTGTAAACATTTAACTGAACAAACAAACAAAAAAGAAGTATTATCCTCATAAAAATAAAATAACAGTACTGCTATAAAGCAGTACTGATTGATAGATTTAATAAATCAAATTAATTTAATGCTGCATAACCAAAAGGTATATTTGCAGTTCCACACCATAAAATAACATGTGTAAAGGCCTCACCTAAAACCGGGTCAATTAGAAAATACATTTCACCTGTATCTTGCACGATGCCCATTAATCTTAAATCAGGATTACCTGCACCGGGATCTGCAGTAAATGTCATTGATGTAGAAAAATAGACTGTAACAGTGCCTGTTGCTAAACCGGTAGAAAAATCACTGCCGAATTTTAAAAACTGCTTGCCATCTTCATCTGACCCCAATTGCGCTGTACCCATGCTGCCTGCAGCATTCTGATCAATAAAAGTCCCTGATTTTTCAACAACAAAGGCTCCTTGCGGTAAACTGGAATCAATAATTAAAGTTTCAGCTTCTTTCGTGCACGAAACTATTGTAAAGGAAGCAAATAATCCAATACAAATTAACTGTAAGTTCTTTTTCATATCTAGCATTTATTTTAGTTGAAACAAAAGTAGCAGTAACATTTACTACAAAGTTGGACAAAAAGCCCTTTCGATTGCACAATTAACTCAAATAAGCATTATGACATTGAATTGACAAATAGAAAATTATAAACAATGCTCATCTAAAAATACCCAATTGCTTTCTGTATGCTCCGGGCGACAGGGAAGTTTTCTTTTTGAACATTCGGTTAAAATACTGTATATCAGAAAAACCGAGCGTATAAGCAATTTCCTTAACTGAACTATTCGTGAGATACAACTCTCTTTTCGTTTCAATAATCAAACGATCTTGAATTAATTGAAGGGTTGTTTTTTTATAGTTTTTACTGCATATATTATTTAAAGACTTTAATGACATCCCCAACATTTCTGCATACTTTGATGGTGAGTGAATTTCTTTGAAATGCAATTCAACAAGCTTCTCGAATTTATTAACTATTGGGGATATTATTTCGGTATTACTACTTACTTTTTTATTCTTTAATTTAATTCTTACTGCTGCAACAAGAAACAATTTTAAATACGCTAGCAAGGCTTCTTCCAGTGCAACTCCACCTAATTTAAGTTCATTTTCTAATGCTAAAATAGTGCGTTCAATATCTCTGAAATCTTCATCGTTTAAATCAAAGAAAGGTTCGCCATAGGCATTATTAAATAACACACCATTGCATTGCAATTCTTTACCATGTTTTTCTAAACAAAAAAAGTCCGAATGAAATTGTACCGCAACGCCCTCGATTGCGTTGTCAGAGTTAAACTCAAACAACTGATATGGTGTATAAAAATACATTTGAACTGCGCTGAAATTATAGCGTGTCAAATCGCTATTGTTAATACCTTTGCCATTTTTTATTAGCAAACAAGTATAAAATTCATTTTGAATAGGTTGATTTAAATCATTTAATCCAACTTCCTTTATTAAAAACAGAGGTGCTGATTTACCAAAAGGTATGTATTCGGCCTTAGATTGTTGTTCGTTAATCTGCAATTTTATATATAATTTATTAAGGTGATAAAATAATCAATTTTCAGTATAAACTGGTTTTTAAAACTACCTTTGTGTAAAGATAGATATGAAAGCAGTAATAATTTCTATTGGCGACGAAATACTTAATGGCACAACAATAAATACAAATGCCGGTTGGATATCTACGCAAATTCAACCGCTAGGTATTGAAATTTATGAAGTGCTATCAATTGCCGACCGTGCTGAACATATCCTACAAATGCTCGATCGCTATTGCGGAAACGCTGAAATCATAATAATCACAGGCGGTTTAGGCCCAACTAAAGACGACATCACAAAAAAAACCTTATGCACCTACTTTAATAGTGAATTGATATTTCATGAGGATATTTATTTGCGTTTGAAGGCTGCATTCGAAAAACGAAATATCCCTTTTACCGAAAACAATCGTGACCAAGCAATGTATCCAAACAATTGTGCTGTTTTGCATAACTCGCTCGGTACGGCCCAAGGCATGTGGTTTTCTCATAAAAATACTGAGATTGTGAGCTTGCCCGGGGTTCCATTCGAAATGAAAGGCTTAATGACTGAGCAAGTGATTCCCAGAATCATCGCAACGTTCAACTTCCCTTCCATTATTAATCATTATTTTATGACAAGCGGAATTAGTGAAAGCTTCTTAGCCAAACAGCTTGAACCACTAGAGCAGCAGCTACCCAACCACATCACCCTTGCTTATTTGCCTACTCCCGGAGTTGTTAAACTAAGGCTAACCGGCAGAAGCGACAACGAAAATGAAATAAATATTGAAATAGCGCAACATGCTGAGCATTTGAGGCAGATTTTAGGAAAAGGCATTTATGCTGAAACCCCAATACCACTTGAAGCTTACATCGGACAGCAACTCATGGCTTCAAATGCTACTTTAAGCACTGCCGAAAGCTGCACCGGTGGCAAAATTGCTCATAAAATCACCTTAGTACCCGGCAGTTCCGATTACTTTAAAGGCAGTATTGTTGCCTATTCGGCTGAAGTTAAACAGCGTCTGCTACATGTTCCGGAAGCAACTTTATTACAATTTACCGCAATTAGTGAGCAAACTGCCGCTGCAATGCTTGATGGTTTGTTGGAAACTATGCAGACTGATTTCGGCATAGCTGTTACCGGAAACGCAGGCCCAACAGCCGATGGCGACGCCGAACCTGTAGGAACAATCTACATTGCCGTAGGGTCAAAACACCAAAAAGTAGTCAAAAAATATTTTTTCAACAAGAACCGTGACATTAATATCGAATACGCTACTATGTTTGCGCTGCATGAATTGCGTATACTGTTGACTTAAAACCTTGTTAAAGCATAATAAAGAGAGTATTTTTGCGGAAGTCAAAAACATGTCTGTTTCCGAATTCGCAAAACAGTCAGTTTTACACCTATTTAGCTTAACATAGCAAGGAAAAAATATGTCGCAAAAAGAACTGATTATGCCCAAACTGGGCGAAAGTATTATGGAAGCCACTATTCTGAAGTGGTTGAAGAAAGAAGGTGATACCGTTCAACTTGATGAAGCAGTGCTGGAAATCGCTACCGACAAGGTAGACAGCGAAGTGCCAACACCTTTTGCCGGAACAATTACCAAGATATTATTTAACGAAGGCGATGTTGTTCAAATTGGCAAAGCAATTGCCATAATTGAGGCAACGGGAACCGGAAACAGCACTATTCAGCCTACGGCAGAAAATGTGGTGCAGCAGGAAGTTAAAGTTGAAGCACCAAAAGAGCAAGTAAATTCTGTAAAAGTAGAAACAACGCAACCTATTTCGGGTGATCGCTTTTATTCTCCGCTTGTTTTGAATATCGCTCGCGAAGAAGGTATTTCCATGTCTGAATTAGAGCGTATACCGGGAACAGGTAAAGACGATAGAGTAACAAAAGCTGATATTTTAACTTATTTACAAAATAAAGGTACGCAGCAAGTTGCCAAAACAGAAGCGCCGCAAGTTCAAACTCCTGTGGTACAAGAAAAAACAACAACCGTTGTTCAAACTGCTTCGATTAGTGGTGGCAACGAAATTGTTGAAATGGACCGTATGCGCAAACTCATTGCCGACCATATGGTTATGAGCAAAAAAACATCACCTCACGTTACGTCGTATGTTGAAGTTGATATGAGTGCAATTGTTGAATGGCGCAATCGCAACAAAACAAAATTCGAAAAACGCGAAGGCCAAAAAATAACATTCACACCAATCTTTATTGAAGCATTGGCAAAAGCAATAAAAGATTTCCCCGGCATTAATGTTTCTGTCGACGGGTATAACATTACCTACAAAAAGGATATTAATATTGGGATGGCCGCAGCATTGCCTACAGGAAATTTAATTGTTCCTGTAATAAAAAATGCCGACCGCATGAATTTAGTTGGATTAACAGCTGCTGTAAATGATTTTGCAACAAGAGCCAGAGCCAACAAATTAAAACCGGACGACATACAAGACGGCACATTTACGTTAACAAATGTTGGTTCGTTTGGCAGTTTAATGGGAACGCCAATTATTAATCAACCTCAAGTTGCTATTCTTGCTGTTGGTGCTATAAAGAAAAAGCCGGTAGTATTAGAAACTGCTCATGGCGATGTAATTGCAATTAGACACATGATGTTTATGAGTATGAGTTATGATCACCGCGTGGTTGATGGTATGCTTGGCGGCAGCTTCTTGAAACGTGTTGCCGATTACCTCGAAGGATTTGATACAGAACGCGAAATATAATTATTAAAATAAAGTATTTGTATTAACATGTATATAGAACAACTTTATACGAATTGTCTAGCAGAAGCCGCTTACTATATCGAAAGTGATGGCGAAGCTGCTGTTATTGATCCATTGCGTGAATCTGCTCCGTATTTAGAAAAAGCAGCAGGTAGAAATGCGAAAATTAAATATGTTTTTGAAACACATTTTCATGCTGACTTTGTTTCAGGACATATTGATCTTGCAAAAAAATCGGGCGCAACTATAATTTATGGTCCTGAAGCCAATACAAGTTACAATGTAATAAATGCAAAAGACGGTGAAGAATTTACTATCGGTAAATTAAAAATCCGCGCACTGCATACACCCGGACATACGCTTGAATCAACTTGTTATTTGTTGATTGACGAAGCCGGCAAAAGTCATGCAATTTTTACAGGTGATACATTATTTGTTGGTGATGTAGGGAGACCTGATTTATTGGATGGCATCATGACAAAAGAAGAATTGGCATCGAAGATGTACGACTCGTTAAACAACAAAATAAAAACCTTATCCGACGATGTAATTGTTTATCCTGCTCATGGTCCCGGAAGTGCTTGCGGAAAAAGCATGGGTAAAGAAACATTTTCAACTATAGGTATACAAAAGCAAACAAATTATGCATTGCAAGAAATGACGCGCGAAGCATTTATTGCTGCAGTTACCGATGGCTTGTCGGAACCTCCTCAATATTTTTTTGAAGATGCCCGTATCAACAAAACAGGCTATACTGCAATTGAAGATGTTATTTCAAATAATACAAAAGCGTTAAGCGTTGATGAATTTGAAATTGCCATGAATAACGGCGCTTTGGTTTTAGATACACGTATTGCTGATGTTTTTGAAAAAGGTTTTATACAAGGTTCATTAAATATTGGACTCAATGGTATGTTTGCAGTTTGGGTAGGTACGTTGATAGATATTAATCAGCAATTGATTTTAATAACTGAACCCGGCTTGGAAGCAGAAACAGTTTTGCGACTTGCGCGCGTTGGTTACGAAAACGTTGCAGGATATTTAATTGGCGGTATCACCACATGGTCGGAAGCGGGAAATAAAACTGAAAATGTGAAATCTATTTTAGCTGATGACATTCAGCATTACATTACTGATGATAGTTATGTTATTTTAGATGTGCGCAAACCTTCTGAATTTAAAAGTGAACATTTAAAAGGGGCAATAAATATTCAATTGAGTGAAATAGCATTGCGTGTAGGTGAGCTCGATGCAAATAAAAAATACATTATACATTGTGCAGCAGGTTATAGAAGTATGATGGCTGCTTCTATTATTAAGGAGCATGGATTTAATAATTTTTTAAATGTAACCGGTGGCTGGAGCAGTATTAAAAAAACAGCGCTGCCAACAGTGGTTGCATTACCTGAATTCATTTAATAGTAAACACAACAGAGGAGAATTACTGAATGCGGAAAATATTGTTGATTTTATGTATTGTAGGCTTTACTACTTCTTGTGGCGACATAAGAATAGATCAGGCTATCGATCATATTAGCCGCACATGGTCTGTTTATAAATATGAAATTGATGGATATGACCAAACACCATTATTCACTGCTGCATACGCCTCATACAATATAGCATTTACCGACACATCCGATTATACCGAAAACTATGTCTTCCTTGGAACCCCCGTTAGCATAACAGGTATTTATATCTTTAGCGATAAAGGCAATATACTAACGTTATCTGACGAGTTTCAATCTCGCGTTTATAATGTGCTTACACTTACAAACAATGAAATGACGCTCGAAGACAGAAACGCCGAAAACAATCAAGTATATTATTTCGAAGTAGTTTTGTAATGCTACTTATTTTCACATAAAAAAAAAGCTCAAAACAATTCAACTTTTTTTGTTGAAGTGCTTTGAGCAATTAATTGTAATGCTGCAAAACAAATTAGCAACTAAGCTAATTTACTTACTGCGACGTTTAACATCGCCTTTAGTTTCATATTCTTTAAAAATTGCAGCCGGATCATATTTTTTTACGGCCTTACCTTTTCTGATAATTTTAATATGGTTAATCACATCGCCTTGCGCAATTGCGTTAACTACATCTTGGCCTTCAACAACATGGCCAAACACGGCATGTTTATTATCTAACCAAGCAGTTTCTTTGTGAGTAATAAAGAACTGACTACCGTTTGTGAACTTACCTGAATTCGCCATCGACAAAATTCCGGGACCTGAATGTTTTAAGTCGCTGTGAAATTCATCCTTAAATGCATAACCCGGGCCACCGCTGCCGTTGCCAACAGGATCGCCACCCTGTATCATGAAATCAGCAATCACACGGTGAAATTTTAAGCTATCGTAAAAAGGTGTGCCAATCGGCTTTGCGGTATTTTCAATTTTACCTTCAGCTAAACCAACAAAATTGGCAACTGTTAATGGTGCTTTTTGGAACTCGAGAAATAATAAAATATTGCCTTTTGTTGTTTGCACTTCTGCATACAATCCATCAGGTAACTGTTTGTACTTCTTTTTGTCGCTTTGACCAAATGCAAATGCATGCACCATCAAAATCATCATTAATAATAAACTTGTTTTTTTCATATTGAATTTCTGTTTTTTTTTATGTTGTGTTTGTTGTTAATCTTTTTGCTGCTGACGGAATTCCGGCAATACTGCTACGAATTGTTTTACCGTTTCTTCCAACGACATCCTTGTTACGCCTCCGGATGCGTTTCGGTGTCCTCCACCATTAAAGAAATTTCGTGCCAAATATTCAACATTCACCTCTCCCTTCGAGCGAAATGAAATTTTTATTTTGTCGCGGTCTTCTGTAAAGAGCACAGCCATTTCAACATCACGCATGGCCAATGGCAAATTTACAATGCCTTCCTTATCGCCATTATTGAGTTTATACTTTTCTGCTTCTTGCATGGTTATGCTCATATATGCAGCTTTATGCTCCGGCAATACTACCATTTTTTCAGCAAGCAAAAATCCTACGAAGCGCATTCTGTTTTCACCATACTGATTGTAAACAGCATTATGTATTTGTTCAACATTAATTCCGGTGGCCATTAATTGCGCCGCTATTTCATGCACACGTGCAGTGGTATTGCTAAATTGAAAAATGCCGGTATCAAGTGCCATACCAGCATAAATACATGCAGCCATTTCAGTATCTATTAATGCACCGTCATTTGCCATATGAATAAAATCGAAAACTAATTCGGCTGTAGAACTTGCCTGGTCGTTCCATAATTCATAATCGGCAAAATGGTCCGGCTCTCGGTGATGATCAATCATAACACTCACATACGGCCTGTTAAGCTTCTGAACATCTTCCCCTAAAGCCTCTATTCTTTTAATGGCATTAAAGTCTAAGAAAAAAATACAATCAGCCCGCGTTAACACAGCAAAACATGTTTTAGGATTTTTTTGATGATTAAAACATTTGTCGCTTTGTGACATCCAATTTAAAAAATCAGGAAAATCATCAGGAACAATTACGTCAGCAATATGACCTTTTTTTTCAAAGTATAATTTAAGCGACAGCGCAGAACCCACCGCATCACCATCGGGTCGCACATGTGTCAACAGCACGATTCGTCGTGGTTGTTGCAAATAAGTAAAGAGGAGCCCGAGATCTTTCATGTTAAATTTAACGCAAAGGTCGCCATTTTTTATATTTTTTAAAAATGGCGACAGTTAATTCCTATCTTTGCGCCCGAAAAAACTTATTATATGGCAACAAATAGAACATTTACCATGATTAAACCCGATGCAGTTAGAAAAAATTCGATCGGGGGAATTTTAAAAATGATTAACGAAGCAGGCTTCAAAATAGTAGCTATGAAATTCACCAAACTAAGCGGCGAAAAAGCAGGTGAGTTTTATGCTGTGCACAAAGAGCGTCCTTTTTATGGCGAATTAGTTGAGTTCATGAGCTCAGGTCCTATCGTTGCAGCTATTCTTGAAAAAGATAATGCTGTTGAAGATTTCAGAAAATTGATTGGCGCAACTGATCCGGCAAAAGCTGACGAAGGCACTATCAGAAAAATTTACGCAGCAAGCATTGGCGAAAATGCAGTTCATGGAAGCGATAGCGATGAGAATGCTAACATTGAATGCGATTTTCATTTCAGTAAACTTGAAAGATTTTAAGATTACACAATTTATAAATTACAATCCGGTTCTTTTGAGCCGGATTTTTTTTTGAAGCAACTTTAGCAAATCCAATTTCGATTTATGATTTGATATTAATTATTAACCAATATTGCTTCATAAAAATAAATAAAAAACCCGTTACGAATTGTGAACGTAACGGGTTAACCAAAACAGGTTTCCAATGACAAAAATATTATTTGGAAACCACTATCTTACTTATTGAAGTTTCATCTGTTGTGCTTATCTGAAGCAAATATAATCCGTTTGGAACTGCCCTCAAATCAAATGCAAAAATATTTTTTCCCACACTACATAACTCATTGATTATCATTAAGTTACGACCTTCAAGGTCTTTTAACTCAATAGAAACCTGCATGTCACTAGGGACTGCAATTTCAACAGCCAAATCGTCAGTTGTCGGGTTAGGATAAACCTGTATTTCTGACAGGTTATGAGATGTAATTCCAACCTCCAAATTTACGGTTACAACATAGGTTTTTGGAGCATAAGTAACCTGCTGATAAGCCGTATAAGTAACCGCAGAAGTAAAGTTTTGGGCAACACCTGAAGTTGGGTCAACATATTGAGCTGTGTAGTCAATAGTAGGCACTAAAGCAGTAACATCAGTTCCCATATCTACAAAAAGTTCAATTGTTCCTGCCGCTTCGTTTATAACACCGGTTGCCGGAGGTGATGCCAAGTTAAAGGCAATTATGCTATTTGGATACGTAGTAACATAACCTTCAATGTCGTTTCGGTCGCGCGGAATGAGTTTCCAGTTACCAAAACTGTAATACATAGCACCTTGAATATAAGTTAGTGATTCACCAAGCGTAAGTTCACCGGTTGCGAACTCAAATGGCAATTCATAACTGTAATCATCGCAACGCATACCAACTTCGGGAGTATTAGTGAGATTCACTCTCCATTCGCCAAAAGCCCCACCAGCGCCTGCATCGGCGTTCGTAGAGGTAACAAAAGCATTGTCGAATTTCACCAACATACCCTCGTAAGGCTCAGTTGCTGCGTATATTTTAGCATCAACATCTAATGGATCAACACCTGTAACAAAAGCAGGTAGCGGATTCATTTGTGAAACCAAGGTATAGGTAATGTTTGAAAGCTTGGTAACACCAAACTCTTCTATTACTTTACCTGAAGTAATTAAAATTTTATCGCCACGGAACAAAATGTCAGTTCCATCGCCCGGTGAAGATTTTATAAAAATGCCTTCATACGGACCACTTCCCTCTTGCACTGCAACTAATCCGAGGTCATAAGTGCGTGTTGTGGAAGTTACAATTGCTTCAATGCTCATAGAAGCAATACTATCATTTGCCCAAATTGAGGTTCCTGAAGTAAAAGGCGTATTTTGAATTTGTACAATAGAAGTAATTCCTGCATCATACACTATATATGATATAGGAGAAGCCGGAACAGGGTTTTGAATCGAGTTGCCTTCATCGTCGATTGCTTCTAGGTAAAAATTTACATAAAAGCTATCAATTCCAGGACCGGGGATATCTGCTTCCCAAGTTTCGCCGGCTACGTTTGTCATTGTTTGAAGATTCCAATCGATACTGCCTAAACCATAGCTATAATAAAGATTTGCAGTGGCCACAGTGCCATCAATATCCGTAATATTGGCTGAAACTGTTACGGTTTCGGCTGATGTAGCAACTACCGGAGTGCGTGTAATACCGCTGATAATTGGTGGCGATGCCAATGAAGGTCCAATATCTGAGAGCGACAGTGGAGCAATGCCATATTGAGTTTCAGCCGTAAATTCTAAAATTACACCACGCACATACGCTAAGTTTGTTCCTATTGCGGGTGGAGTATATGCATCAGGTGTATTTGATTCACCTGCAGCGCCGCCTGCCCAAAGGTTACATTCATCGTCATATGTATCGTTGCGGAAATGCCCACTCATGTCACGAATTTGAATTTTGTTACCGGCATCATCTTGTAAATACCAGAACCAACGCAAGCCTGAAGGCACAACATCAGTAACATACACGTTGGTAAATTCAACGTATTTACCTTCATACTTCTCACCGTCTATGGTATTGATTACCTGTCCGCCTGCGCCATCACTTACCATAAATTCTGAAATTTCACGCGCATCGGGCAATGGCATTGATGAAAATCCAATAATTTCCGATTCTACAGGCAATAGCCAAAACTGTGTATTTCCTTCAAAAGTGTTAACAATACCTGTACATTCTACAATATTGCCAACTTGAAAATTATCTACAAATAAAGTTGCATCGTTCAAGCTTTCAAGGTCTGTCCAGCCAATAGCCGGCCAATCAATTAATACATGCACACCGGCAAATTGGTCGGCATCAGGGTCTTGAAGGTAAGTACCCATGCGGCTTCCGGAACTGGAAAGTGCATAATCACAAGGGTCGAATGTAACCACTCCTTGAATTCTAACCGTGTCGCCATCATAAGCAGAAAGATCATCACCTGCACCAAGTGCGGCATCATCCTTAAACTGGATATCCGTGATTTCTACCAACGGATATTGCGCAGAGGCTGTAAAAGCAGCCATAGTGGCGGCTAAAAGAAAACTTAGCTTTTTCATTAAATAAATTTGGGGATAAAGGTAATAAAACCGATATCCCCAAGGAAGAATTTTAGCTTAATTAATCGTTAAAAAGAATACGTCAAACCTGTTTGAAATGATGGGAAAATTGACAAATTCGCTATATCTGTAGATGTTGCTAAGCCGCGTAATGTAATTTCGAGTGGAAAATCTTTTCCATTTATTTTTTGGAAGTCGTAGCCTATACCTGCTCCTGCCATCGGCATAAAACCGCTGTGGGCTTCTGAGCTAAGAATACTTCCCTTTGCATTGTCAACCGGAGCAGTTGCAGGACCTTCCTCCAACATTTGAGCATAACCGGGTGCTCCAAAAATACTTAATGTTAAACCATGGCGATAAGTTACGCTGTAGTTAAACTCTAAATCGCCAAAAACACTCAATGTAGAAGCTTCGTTTTGAAACATACCAATAGTAGGAATCATAACAAACTGTCTATCACTAATGCGTGAACCTTTGCAGCCGCTTTTCTCCATTTTAGTCCATGATAAATTAACCTCAGTTCCAATTGCGAAACCCGGATTAACCACATTGTAACCAAAATAGTACAAATTAATAGGATTGTGATCCTTTCGGTATGGCGATTTACCAAAACCATTTCCAGCCGAAACTGTGGTAGAAACCAATAATAAGGCTCCAATTCCTAGAAATACTGCTAAATTTTTAACTCCTAACATTAAATTCATTGTGCTGTTTTTCGAATTAAGATGCAAAATTAGTGCTATTAATTGAAAATAGGTCAAATTTGTAGTACTTCCTCCCCAAATTAAAGGTTTATTTACAAATGGCCCTAAAATCTGAAGCAAAGGTACTGTATTAGTGTGGTGCAGCGTTTCCAAATTATCCACACAACACCCCACTTATTGCCCTATTTATCAACAAGTTAGTTGACTCAATGAGCCAACTAACTTGTTATTAATATCTACTTAATACAACCTTAATTCAAGCTCAAAGGTTCATTTTTAGGGTAGGTAATATCGAACTCTAAGTTGTAGGTCTTTTTATCTTTTGTCTTCACTTTTTCTCGCCAAGTAACAATTCCGGTGAGCTCATCCAATTCACCGCCTGATTTATTAAGCAGTTCAACTTTTATATTCTCCTTTTGAGATACAGGGATATGATCTTTTATAATTACTTCAATGGTTACTGCTTTTGCATTTCGGACAATTATTTCGAATGCCATTGATTTTTTGCTGTTAGACCCTAAGAGTTTTTCACTTGATTTATCTGCCAACATGGTTCGTTTAACCTCTATCGATTTATCGCGGCCGAGCGATAATGATAAAGTGTCGGCTAAACTCATTGGGTTGATATTGGTTTTGCCAACGTAGGTGTTATTGAAATAGATATTAGCATTGCCCGGCAATAAATTTAATGATTCCCAATCGGTAACGCGTGCAATTAAAAAGGCAGTTTGCTCTACTTTAGGCACAATTAGATAATTATAAACTGTTGGCAATTGCTTTGTTTGCAATGCTACAATATGTCCCTTCCCATCAGTTGGAATTGAATACTTGAGTGCAATATCAAATTCTACATTTGCAATTGTTTGCACTTGTGTGGTATAGTTTGCTGATGTTACCGCTTTGACATCTGCTTGTACTTTATTATTATCAAGATACATGTCAACTGCTTCTGCTTTAGCTGCAGATGAAGGTTGAGCACCATAATTATCATCATCATAATCTTTCTGATAATATTGGGCATAATTTCCTAAATACCATGCAGTTATTTCAGGTAAATTATTTCCCATTGTCGGGTTGCCTGTTGAGCATGTTAGTTTCACATCTTTCCAATCAATACCACTTGTTTGCCAAATATTTGCTTTGTAGGCAATATCAACAGGTTTAGCAATATCGCTTGCGCGGATGTCGTACGTTGCATACCAGCCGGCGTTATAGGTAATATAATTTACTTCCAACTTAGCCGAAACTGCAGCATCCGCCAAAACTGTGATAACAATTTGTGGAATCGGATTATTGGGCTGCTGAAGCGATGCTTGCTGATTTAAATAACTTTGTAATTCGTAAATACGCGTTTGCATTTGCGCACGTTTTACGTTGAGATAATATTCTTTCTTTTCAACAATTAATAGCTCAACATAAATCTCATTCAATTTCTTATCGTAATATTCAACAGTTTGCTGAATTAAGGCAAGTGAATCGCTGCTTACTCCTTTATATAAAGTATTATTAAGCATCATTTGTTTTTGCACATTTAATACTTCTCTCCTATTATAAAAAACACGCAAATCATAATCCAGTTCAACAATCGAATCCTGAACCAATTTAATCTTTTTTTGTGTTTCACTTAATCCAATTCCATTGGAAACCGGTTCCGG
>JANMLV010000087.1:0-11473 GCA_031372705.1 Bacteroidota bacterium
GTATTTGCGAGAATTGTTTTATTATAAAATTGTATGTGTTGTTGTACAATGCTGGTCATATTAAATTTTTCTGTCGCCTTTTGATAACCCTTCATAGCTATTTCCTCTGCCAATTTTTCATTTCTAATTAGGTTAATTATCGCTTTAGCCATTTCATCAATGTTTGCTGGGTCTACCAAAATGCCATCAATGCCATCTGTAATTATTTCCTTTCCAGTTGCTAATTTTGTGAATATTACTGGACAAGCAACTGACATGGCCTCTATGGCAGTCATGCCGAAAGGTTCAATAAAGGATGGAAATACAGCGCACCTAGCAGATTGATATTGTACCATTAATTCTTCCTTACTAATAAAACCTTTAATTTTAATGCAAAAACATGCGTCTTTACAAATACATGCCAATTACAGAACATACTTTTAATGCAATTCTAGATTGCAGTTTCTATTTTGCACCGTTTAACCAACTCAATGATCCTTGTGAATTAACATTAACAAATTGTTTGCCGATAGAACTAGCAATGCTACGTTTTCAATTTCATGATCCAAGGGAACCAAACGGAATTCTTTGTTTAAGTGAATCTTGGAATAATTTGCACATGTGGACACAGTATGCAGAAGGACATCGTGGCATTGTTGTTGAATTTGAAACTGATAATGATCTGGATTTTTTTAAGGACTTGGTCCAAGTAATTTACTCTCCTATACCCCCCGCCTATCGCGAACATATGAAAGTTTCAGAAGTTATCAGTTCAAAAAGTGTAGACTCTGAGAAAGAAAAAGAATGGAGGGTATTTGGTTTTCAAGGCCAAAAGCCAATAAAACCTGAAGCGATAAAGAAAATTATATTTGGACATCGATTTCCAAGGGGGTATAATGAAGGTAGCAATGATTGTGATTTGATAAATCTATTTGGCAAATCGAAAACTATCATTATTGAAAAGTTATATGATTTATATTGGAATAATAAGTTGAGTCCACATATCGAGTTTTATAATACAAACATCGTTCATGGAACATACTCTTTAACCCTGTCTCCTCCATACACAAAAACAGCAATTGCTAATTAACAAAACTATTTAATGTTAATTCAACATGCAACTAGTTTTAAAAAACAAGGGCTCGGAATGTATCCGTTTACCCTTGCATTTCTCTGTCAAAACATTTTTTGCATTGCCGATTTTTACATACAACCTGACTTTTCACTTAAACTCTAACCTGTTATGCCATGATAGCAATGAATCCCGGCTGCCACTGCCTCAAACATGCGTATGTAATATTCATTCGTTGATGCATCATCGCTATACTGTACAACTTTTAGTTCTGGATAGGTCTCCGTTAAATGCGCGGCCAACTCTGACTTATTAACTATATCTCCTGCAAAGTATCCTTTGAGTTCAGCAATTGAATAAACAAAGCATTCAATGCCATAGTCTTTTGCTAGCTCCTTAATACAGGAGATTAGTAATATGATCCTTTCTGAGCTTCGTGCCTCATGTGGCACCTTACAGGCTATATAGTGGACGGTGCGGCCCTCTAGAACCGTTTTAAGGTATTTGATAGCTTTCTGCATTTTCCCGTCTGTCCAGGCCCCTTTATACGATTTCACCATATAATCAAGCAAAGCTCCATCACGTAATATCGCCAAACCAACATACCTCGTCCCCGGGCTAATCCCTAAAATGGTTTCTTTTGCCATTTTGATTTGCCAAGAAAGTAAATAATGCTCCTCTGGTTTTACGTATCTTCTCTTCGGGAATAGATAAAACTTTGATCAGTATTTTTCTCAGATGAGGTTCTGCAAACCGCTCTGTTAAATCAATATATACTTCTAGTGACTCTCGGTCATGTAATGCATCAGCCAATTCATATGCGAATTTATGGTTCAAGGGATTTGTCATTTTTGTTTTTTATTTAAAGAATTAATCGAATAACCTGTGGAAAAGCATTTGTCGATCGTTTATTTATTTAAAATAAATAAATTCGAACGATATCAATTTCAATACCCGAGAACGTTTTCGCTTTGAGTTTTCCACAGATAAAATACAGCACCATAGGGTACAATAAAAACACATGGGCATGTGTTTCAGTTTATATTAAGCAAACGACTTCACTTTCGTTTGCTTTTTGTTTTTTTCTTGTGAAGGTGTTTGGATACAATCGCTTTCTGCTTCTCTGACATATTTCGTTTCATGTCTGCAATATAATCGGTATAGAATTGGTCTGATATGGTGCGGTACAGTATACTCAACTTAAAGAGATTCTGTGGACTTGGCATTGCGGATCCTTTTTCCCATTGAGATATCCTACCCGCACTTCTCAGTCCCAAAAATACCATTGCATCTTTCTGGCTGTATCCATACATCCTTCGATAACGTTTAAGACTATTCGGAATTTGTCGACCTGCATTTTCCATAGATTTAAAATAACAAAATAAAGAATTGCTTGTAAGGGGGGTAAAATGCCAGTAAATAGGAACTTTTGTGGAAAACTATTTCAACGAGGATACTTCTTAACACAGACAGTATACACTGTGGTATCTAAATATAAAGCAACAGGTGTTAATAAGTCTGGTAAGTACTGACATTTAATAATTCATCATTATGTTACTGGACTAGCATTAATTTTTTAAAAATAAATTCGTTTTCCTTAATGCTAGGTGAATTGTTGTATTTGGCAATTCCTTGCCTAAATAATTTACAATTTTATTCCAATATTCTATAGAGCATGTTTTTTTATTCGTAGGATGGTGGGTAGTTAATCCAAGTGCAAATTTAGCTTTCGCAACTATGCAAGGGGATTGCTCTATACCATTAATTTTTACTGGAGGCATATATTTCTTTTATTAGTTTATTAAATTATCGAGTGGCACTTCTGAATTTGTATGAGTAGAAACATTCTTTCTTAGCACAAATTTAATAAATATCCGTTCAGGAGTTTCATTAATTATTGCCCCGCTATTACCCCCCTGAATCAATATTACATCAAGCTGTTCATGTTTAAGTTCCAGATAAATAGATTATATTTATAATAAAATCACCTAATGCATTTTTAATGAGAATTTAATGGTAGTTTAGTATCAGAGAAAATATATTGGAGAATATTAATTCTTACACAGAATGACAACCTCTCTTTTTTCCGAAAATGTTGAGTGTTAGAAAAATCGAAACTAGTAGAAAAACAACAATTGCTATAATATTTTGAAAAACCGGTATGAGGCCAATAGTAAAACGCATTGCAAGCCACAACACTACTGCAACTAATATCAACGAATTGACTCTGACTAATTTATTCATCTTTTTGTTTGCCATTAACTTTATCAAGCATTTCTGCAAGTTGTTCAGGGTTAATATCCAATTGATCTAGTTTTTTTAACAGCGACTCTTTTAATTTTCTATCAACTTTCTCGTTTTTATAATCTGTCAGCGCTTGTAAAAGTCCTTCTTGCTTAATCTTAAATTCTTGCCATAATAGCTTTCCATCCAATTCAATACCAGCAAATATGCCTATCAACCCTGACAATACCACAAGACCGACAATTGAAGCGGTCATAATGCTAACAAAACCTGGAGATTCAAGGTTCAACTTAACGTCAAAATCAGTTTCTTTGATATCCAAACCATGTGTTTTACCGAAATCTTCTGCTAATTTAAAAAGATCTACCCATGTAGTAAAAAGATTATAACCATTTATAGGATCAGTTTGGCGCACATTTACAGTTAAATATCCAATATCATCCTTGATGTAAATTGTTTCAATAGTCCTGTCCACAACATTGGAAATTTCATTGCCAATTTGAGTAATAGCCTGACGTGTATACTTCAATGGTATAAACTTGGGATCCACCTTTTCTAACAAGGAATCTTTCAATAGCCACTTGATCTTTCTGCGCTTTACAAATGGGCAGGGTTGGTAATCTTGCAGCACAGCATTTGGTGGTAGATGTACCCCATAAATAACATTGTCAACAACTTCACCGATTGAGAAGTGCCAGCTATTAATACTAGGTATAATCACAATATCACCTTTTTGGATTTCACCGATAAAACTTATTAACTGATTTACAATATAACCCGGACGATTTTCTTCAGGATACATCGCTTCAACAACAACTCGAAGTGTAGAAACAGGATATTTATCCCTGGTGACTAAATTAACTTGGACAATATCAATTTTATCGTATCCAATCGCGATGAAATTATTATGAACAAAATCAGCATAATATTCACCAGACATCGTCCTGATTAACCAATACTTCCTGTTAGAATTTACGTTTGAAATTACTTTAATTACAGAATCGATTGCTGAGTTATTCATATTTGTAGCTGAATTTAATTAACAATTATTAAAAAACATCTTGAAGCAAAACTCCCAACTTTATTTTTTAAATCCACTTTACATGACCGAAATTTGTGATAAATATTAGGTGTATGAAATATGCTATTGCCAAAAACAAACCAACTAACTTGTCACAATTTAATAACTCTTGATGGAACAGAACTAGATAAACTAATAGATAGAATATTTTTAGAAAAAATCATACCGAATATTTAATTCTTAACTTTTGTCTGGCAATTATTAAATCAGCTTAAAGCATCCCGTTTAAGTTCAATACAACAAAACTCTTCAAAAATTAGAGCTTTTGGCTGAAAAGCATTGCATCTAAATTGGCCACAAGCAATGAAACTTTTTATTTGATCTTGATCCCTAGGCGTCCATAAGATTCCCCAAAAGTAATAAATTATTTAAATAAATTGACATACCGACTTCAGTATTGCAAATTTCCACTAATAACATCAACAAATGCTGCTAGAGATGAAAAATGAACTACCCCAGACTAAGTCAGTACCAAGGTCATCATCTGTAATAGATTGTACAAAAAAGGCTGTAAATTGCCTTGCAGGAAACTCGAATAATGCAAATCATGCATTCTTAGCAAATAATTTACACCAAACAGGTAAGTATTATCTAGCGTTTGAAAAAGCTATTTAAAATGTCTCTCATTTACGGCCATGTGTTGCCATAAAATTTAAAGTCCCCAGACACTATGTATTTACGTCAAATTTTATTCATCCATCCATGCGCACCTTTAAATTCGCAAGATTTTGTTGCAATGATTGAAGCTTCAATAAGCGAAAATTGAAAATTTTGTGTTTTCCCATAATAAAAACAAAAAGCCCCATGAAAAATATCTCCTGCACCTAGTGTGTCAAAAACTTCAATTTGTCTAATTGGAATTTCGAAATAGGTTGAGCCTTCAATTGCTAAAATTGAGTTATCTCCTCGCGTTACGGCAATTGCGCAAATATTAGGATGATTCACCAGAAATGTTTTCAGAACAGATTTTGAATTGACTTTAAAAAAGGATTCTGAACAAATCAAAATTGTAATATATTTAGCTATACGTTCAAAACTTTCGTCAAATCTTTCAGCATCATGGATCACATGCAAAAATGACTTCTTTTTAAAAACTTCAAGTGCAAACTCGGTATTTAGAAAGTCGGTGAGACATAAATCTGTATCAGTCATGTTTAAAAGTAAATTCAGTGATTCAATAAAATTTTCTGCAGGTTTATTGTGAGTTAATATTGTTCTTTCCCCATTTGAAGTTGATATAATTGTTGATATTGTAGGCACATAGCTATCCGAATTCTCAATATTAATGTGGTTCACTCCAAATGTATTTAATTTTTCAATTGCATATTCTGAAAATGGCGTATCACCTAGCGGTGAAAATAGAAATGGAAATCCACCCAAATATTTAAAAGCAATTGCCGCATTTGTTGCGGGCCCTCCTACATTTATTTCCAAATCTTTAGACTCGACAACTTCATTACTTTTCGGTAGCCTAGTGACAAAGTAATGTAAGTCCAATGCAGTCTGCCCTATAAAAATTCCATTCATATAAAAATTGATTACTTGTAATAAATTGTTTTAACTTTTTTTGAAAATTTTACAATATCAACATATTTACAATTTCCTGGACCAAAGGTCAATAGATTTGCACTCCCACTAGCTACAGCAATGTTGATTAACTTGGGTAATTCAAAATTCTCAGATATACCCACTGCTATGCCACCAATCATGGCATCACCACAGCCAATTTCATCGCCAGTATGTATGTTAATCTTTTCTTTAATATATCCTCTCCAATAACCATTGTCATTTCTTTGAGTTACAATTACACCTTTTTTACCAAGCGAAACAAAAACATACTCAATACCCATTGCATTAATTATTTTTCCATATTTTACTATATCCTTAATTGAAGTTATTTTTGTACCAAATAATTCTTGAAGCTCTTCAATATTTGGTTTTACGAGATATGGTTTCCCTTTGAGACCCTCCTTCAAAGGTTGTTTGCTAGAATCAAAAATAACTTTACAGTTTCTTCTATTACATTTGGAAATTAATTTATAATACATATTATTAGGAACACCATTAGGCAAACTGCCACTTATGACTACAACCGTATTAAGAGTGATTGTCTGATTAATAATGGTTGCGAAATCATCAATTTGCCGAATTGAAAGTTTGTATCCTTGAGTTTGCAGATGCGTTAATAAATTATTAGACGTATCTAAAACAGTTATATTAGAACGAGTTACTCCTTCTGTAGGAAATATTTTAATGTTGAAATAAGTAGATTTTAAATCATTAAAAAAATGTGTTTCTGTTTTTCCAACAAAGCAAAACGCAGTAACTTTTTTACGTAAACATGATATTGTTCGGCTTGAGTTTATACCTTTACCTGAGGCGTATCTTAGAGTCCTTTTTGCTCTAATAACTTTCCCGCGTCTTAGATTTTCAATTTCAATCACATTGTCGACTGCGGAATTTAAGGTTATAGTAATTATTTTATTCATTATGCTAATATTATTTTACTAGTCGTTGCTTCTAGAAGCCGCTGGTAATTGGTAATAATTTCTTCATATCCATCTTTAATTGTAATTATTTCCAAGGAATTGTCAAAGTTTGCGAAAACCTTTTCCTCTTTAATACCAAATTTAGAAGGGTCTGCCAAAATATAGTTTCTTTTTGAAAAAGCAATAATATCGCATTTTGTATATATTTCAACGTTATTATGAGTAGTAAAACCAGTGTCGATGTGGATGCCATTGCAACCAATAAATGAGATATCCGCTTTTCCCAAAACAGTTAAAATGTTTTTAAAATCATCATTTAAATTATACTTAAAGTCAAGATCATCATTGACAACCGCAAGTGTATTTGGTCGAATCCTTCCTCCAATTATATAAACTTTAATTAACGAGGTTGAATCATCCCAACCCATTTCTGATGCTACATTTAATATTACATTTGCTGCAGATAAGGAATTTGTTACAATCGTTAAATCCTTCCATGCGTGCATTTTAAGCCCTTGCCCAATTTGGTTCGCTACTTCTAGGGTTGTTGAACCTGCATCCATTGCAACAATATATCCAGATTTTATCAAACTTATCGCCCTTTTAGCAATTCTTTTCTTTGCATTTGAATGAATTGCCGTCTTCCATGCAAAATGCTCCTCTTCAATAAATATATTAAATCCATCACACACTATTCCTGATAAATAGCCCTGCTGTTGTAATCTTTCAAGGAGCTTGATAAATTGATTATACGACAAATTTGAAAATTCTTCAATTTTAGAAATATTTGAATGCAACTGGTCAATTTCAAGTGGTGTTTCTCGTCGAAAAGGATATACTTGCAATCTTATTTGATCTGCAACCTTTGCCGTAAAGATATCAGCTTCATCAAGAAGTTTTATAGCAGTATCCTTCTTCTCAATTGGCCTCAGTTTAGTATTTAAATCTCTGCTTAACCATGCAAAAAGTTCGGAAATTATACTATTTGACAAGTTCCTTATACTGCTCTCTGAATAATCAGCACAATATAAATACTTTCGTTTTCGCAGATCGATAGCCAGCTCCAATTCCAATACTTCCTTTTCTAAAATTACTGGAAGCACAAATACTCTACCAATTTCCTTCTCATGATTTAAAGCCCATGCCAGCTCCTTCAAAACCCAGGCAGATTTTAAAGCATAAACATCTAAAAAGATTATCACAAAATCGGTATTAGATTCAATCGCATCTTGCAATGAATCTTCCAAAGATTCGCCAACAAGTAAGTCTTTTTCATCAATCCAAAGTTTAATATGCTCTGGCAAGTTTGATTTTACTTCCCTGACTAATGGCTTATTGCGACTACTGTGACTTAGAAATATTTTCAAAATGTGTAAATTTTCTTACATTTTCAACTAAAAGATATTTGGGTTTTCAAAGTTATACAATAGTTTGTAACTTCCAAGACTTACAAGTATTTTTTTACGGTTTACTGCATTTTTTTATCGATTAATCTAATCATTTATGAGTTCAGCGGCTATTTGTTCGAAAATCAAGAGATTCCAATGGTGCTGATTAATTAGAGAGAATGTTTCAAACTTCATTATGCAGCGACGATGGCTCAATTCAAGTTAAGGTCAAGAATCGAATTTATGAATTCCTTTACGCCTGATTTATTCAAAAGTTTTTTAAATGACGCTGCGAATAAAAAAATACACAAAGCTATTATGGCTGCAGGTGCTACGCATTTATTCCCCAAGGAACTACGGCATAAACACAAAGCCCGCCGCACTTTGCCCACGCTTTATTCCGTTCCTCCTTGTTGAATAAGTTGCTGCCATAAACTCCGTGTTCCTTTCTTTTTATTTTTTTCCCTTTTTTATTTTTCTTTTGAAAAATCGTTAGAAAACAATTTGATTGTAATTTAAACAATCTTAAAAAAGTGCAATTTAAATATTTCAGCTAATAGTAAGTTGTAGCAAAACTAAAATTCTGACTTCGACACTACTTTTGGATTTACCAAATAGTAAGTAACTTATGGATCAATTATATTATACTGCGTACTTCAGTCCAGTTTAATACATATCGAACAAACCCATGTATTGCAAACGTCTACTTGACTATTTTTCCCATAGATCTAATGCCGTTTTGAAATTGATTTGCAACTGCTTTACGCAACTTCTCCAATCCGAATAGACTCGAATAGAGACTCCCGTAACTTGAGGGGAATTGTTAGTTTGAGCCAATCTTTCTTTTAAATTTTGCATTGTCCGATAGCACCTTCTGACAGTTGGATACTCAATGTATGGCAATAAGTTTTTAGTATAAATAAATCCGTTAGGGATATTTCTGTTGACAACTTCAATACTACCTATCCACCCTTTAAGTTCATTACGCGTTCTGGGTTTTAACTTTTTTGATTCAATATCACCAACCCATTTTTTAAAGTCAACAACCAAATCTTTAAACAAACTATTCGATACAATAGTAAAGTCTAAATCCGAAGAACTCGTGAAACATCTACCCCAAACCTGCTTTTTTAGAGAAAATCCTATTCTTCCACTGCCAACAATCGTTATCTCTTTAGAGTTAACGCTTACTCCTCTAGAAATATACTCCCTAATAAGTTCATAGATTATGGGATTATCTTTAAATGCAAACGGGATACCCTCTGTTATCCACAATCGAATAATCCCATATCTTTCAACATCACTTGCACTTGAAAACGCTTCTCGAACTTCTTGAGCAGTAGGATACAAATTTAATAAATTATGCAAACTTGAGCTTACTATAAACGGGACAGCTGAATCATTCATTTTCTTACCATTTATAATTTTTAATACTAATAGCTTTTAAAAATTCCAAAATACTTGAAATGAATCTGCCTTCTTTTGTATAATCGCTTGTTTCGCTATCTTGCCTTAGAAATCCAAATAATTTATTGGCATAACCAACTATTGCAAATCTTTCTTTGTTAAAATTTGTTGTTCCTGTCTTCAAAAAAGCATTTTCAATCTCTCCATTAAATTTTATTTTTGCAATCCTCTCAAGTATCGAAAAACACTCTTTTTTAATTGTATTGGATTCATAATCTTTAAAAAAGCGATTATAAGTCATAAGCAATTCATATAATGTTAGTCCATTAATTGTAGCGCCTAAAATACTGGATGGGACAAAATTGTCTATCGATTTATTCAATATTTTAGATAAGGAAAGTAGCGTTCTATCAATTCCAAAATCAAAAGCAGCATTAACAAAGCAGTTATTGTTCGAATTAAATAATGCATCTTCAAGAGATAAGTAGACAGCATTCACAATCTGGCCTTCTCTAATATCCCAATCTATTCCATTTTTTGTTGATGTGGAAAAACGCTCGTGCGATTGAATGCCACCACTTCTAAGTATTGTGTAAATAAATGGCTTCAATGTTGATCCAACATTTGATTTATAAGTTAATGGATAATTACTACCTTGCGAGCTACCTAAACTTACAACTCTGCCACCTGAAACCACAATAACACTTGTAGGATATTTACTGCTATTTATAAATTTTGTCACCTTATGCTGCAGCTCATTGTCTAGTGTTGTAATAATTGTCTTTTTATTCTTACACACATCTTTTGTAATAAATGGCAATGTTTCAGCCCTGAAAACCTCAAGCGGATTATTTTGAACTTTAACTTTGGTTTTCTTTAATTTGTTATACTTTGTAGAATTTAATATTTCCCTTTTATATAAAATTTCACCTAATAAATTGCATCTTTTGTCAAGTAGTATATCATTATTAATATAATAATTAGGCCCCCTGAGCATTGTTAGTAACACTAATTGCTCCTTGGAAGACAAACTCTCTGGCTCCTTAAAGAAATATTCTAAACTTGCAGACCTTAACCCATAATTTTTTTTACCCCAAAATACATGGTTAAAATACAAGTCCAAAATCTCATCCTTTGAATATTTATTTTCCAATTCAAATGCAACTTGTGTTTCTTTAAATTTACGAAAAATATGCTTTCGATTATCTTTTAAAATATTTCTTGCGAGTTGCTGTGTTATTGTACTTCCTCCTTGAACGACTTTACCAGCCTTTAAGTTTTGGTAAATTGCTCTTGAAATTGCTCTAATGTCAATTGCACTATGCGTATAAAATCTTTTATCTTCGATTTCAACTAAATAATTTTTAAGTGTTAAAGGGAGTGTTTTACTATTACACAAAACCAAATGGTCACCATTTTGTGATACTATACCTAATGGTTTGTTTTTGTTGCAATACAAAGCAAATCCTTCAAATCCTTCTTGCGATATACTTTTCATAGTGTATTTAGGTTTTTATGAATAACATCGATCTATTCCTAAGTCTTAATTTAATCCGTAGACTAATATCAATTCAAAATTACTAATTAAACTGAAAAAACTATAATACGGTTTAGTGCACGTTCTGTTCTTGTATCATTATCAAATTGTGCTAAGTTTGCCATAAGGTTTTCTATAAATCTTCCGACGGGACTGTCTTCAAAGGCCTCTGTCGCAGAAAGTATGTCAATGTTGTATCTTTTAAGAAATAATCGTATGGAACAATAATCATCGGTGTTTCGACTCAATCGATCAATTTTGTACACAAGCACTACA
>JANMLV010000100.1:0-16322 GCA_031372705.1 Bacteroidota bacterium
CACAGTTTTAGATTTCAGGTGTTGATTTTATTTTTAAGGGGATTGCTTGATGAGGTAAATTAGGAGTTGTTGCAGGTGAAAATGTCAGAATTGGGATTGATTGGATTAAGGGATTAATGGATTGGATGATGGAGGAAAATGTGAGGATTTGGATGGATTGGATTAATGGATTAAAGGATGAATGGATGGTTGGATTAAAGAGTTAATGGATTAATGGATGGGTTGGGATGTGTGGGTTGATGGGTTGGGTTTTTATGGATAATCTATATCATTTTCGACTTTTAGTTCAAACACCCTAGTTTTCTTATATAGGGAGTATCTTTGTTGCGTGATAATTAAAACAGCCATATACACCAGTAGTTTTCCGGATTATAAAGTGTGTCCTGAAAAGGATATTCCTGAATTTGCCTTTATCGGGCGTTCGAATGTTGGGAAATCGTCGCTCATCAACATGATTACCAATCATCAGCATCTTGCCAAAACGAGCGGCAGGCCCGGGAAAACGCAAACGTTGAACTTCTTTTTAATAAATGGCACTTGGAACATTGTCGACTTACCGGGATATGGTTTTGCCAAGGTTTCGAAAACGCAGCGCGAGCAATTTGAGTTAATGATTAGCGAGTATTTGAAGTTCAGACCTCAGATGCTGTGCGTATTTCAGCTAGTTGATGCTTGTATTCCACCACAAAAAATAGATTTAGAGTTCACCGATTGGTTGGGTGAAGAGCAAATACCTTTTTGCATTGCTTTTACGAAGACCGATCGCCGCAAAAAGGCGATTAAGGAAAATATTCAGGCTTACCGCGATAAACTGGCAGAAAGCTGGGAAACATTGCCTTTGACGTTTACTACCTCTGCTGAAAACAATGCGGGAAGGGAGGAAATATTGGCGTATTTGGATAATGTTTTGGTAGGTTCTCGTGGATAGCCTTACACTACCTTATTTGCACAACTCGACGATGCAAACGAGTCAGGTTTAGCTCGAAAAACGAATCCCATGCTCAAAATATAGCCCATTGCTTCTTGCAATGCGGTATTGCTCTTAAAATTCGGATTTGTATTGATATCGGCATGCACTTCGAGGTCAACGCCATATTCATCGAGCATTTTGCACAGTTCGTAGGCAATTTCAATTGACCTGGAAACCTCATATAACAAGCGTTCTTTCAATGTCATGTGTTGGGTGCTGCGCTCGTTGGCTATGAGCATGAACCCGCCTCTACCCTCTCGCAGAAACACAATAACGGTTCCAAATTCAATCACACGACCATAAACCTGCGAGTCAGAGCCAATACAAACCTTTAGCTTATTGCCTGAAGCAAGCTCCCTTTCTAGGGTTTCCCGCACTTCCTCTGTAATGGGGCGGGTAATCTCAACACCGTTAAATTTGCGCCAAATCATCGATTGTTCAGTTTACTCTACAATATTAATAGTAAAAATTCACAAATTATTACGAAAATCAATAAGATAATATTAACTTTGCATCTTCAAATTTAGAAAAATGAAAAAAGATATTCATCCTGATAACTACAGAGAAGTAATTTTTAAGGACTTTAGTGCTGATATAGCATGGATTGGCAAGTCAACAGCCAACACCAAAGAAACTATGAAATGGGAAGATGGTAAAGATTACCCGCTTATCAAATTAGAGGTTTCTAATGTTAGTCATCCTTTCTTCACAGGCAAAATGAAGTTAATGGATACAGCAGGTCGTATCGAGAAATTCAACAAACGCTACAATAAGAAATAATTTTAGCTTTTACGTTTTTGAAAGAGGCTGTCTCCATTGTGATACAGCCTCTTTTTATTTGCCGGATAACCCATCCAAAAATTTACACGAAGGATGAGCAGCTTGAAGTCAATTATTTATTTAATTTCCATTCGCAACTTTCTATTGCTGAACTTGAATTAAATTTGCTCCATCATGCAAGTAATTTTATTCGACGACAAACGCTGGCAACAACTACTGCCGCTCACATTTACAAAACCAACCGCTGCATTAAGAATTGGCATAGGCACTATTCGCGAAAAATGGGAATTACAAATGCCGGCAGAATATGCTTGGTTAGCCGAACCATATTTACAACAAAAGTTTCCTGTAAGCTACGGCAACGATAACCTTTATATTTATGGAGGATTAATTCCAAACCGTAAACTCATTGCTGCTGTTCAGTCGCTAAATAATAATGAGGCTCTTGTTTTTGAAAATGAAGTTATAGCAGTGCGCTCAACCGAAAAATATTTTTCAGGTATGAGTGTAGTAGAGCATGCAAAAACATTAACTCAAATAAATTTTACCGAGCATCTAAATAGTATTACACGCACTTGGCACTTATTTCAATATAATGATGAAGTGTTGCGCAATGATTACACTATTGTTACCGCTAATAGAAAATCGCAAGAAATCAGCAGCTCCAATACTATAATTGGTAAGGATATATTTGTTGAACCGGGAGCAAAAATTGAAGCTTGTATTATTAACACACAATCGGGACCGGTGTATATTGGTTCTGATGCTGAAATTATGGAAGGCAGCATGATTCGTGGACCATTTGCACTCGGCAAACATGCTACAGTTAAAATGGGTGCAAAAATTTATGGTGCAACTACAATTGGTCCTTACTGCAAAGTTGGTGGTGAAATTAACAACAGTATTTTTATCGGATACTCCAGTAAAGCGCACGATGGTTTTGTAGGCAATAGTGTAATTGGCGAATGGTGTAATATGGGAGCCGACAGTAATAATTCCAATTTAAAAAATAATTATGCAGAAGTAAAATTATGGGATTATCCTGCACAGAAATTTGTTAATACAGGATTGCAATTTTGCGGATTAATTATGGGCGACCACAGCAAGTGCGGCATTAATACCATGTTTAATACCGGTACCGTTGTTGGTGTAAATGCAAATATTTTCGGTGATGGATTTCCGCGCAATTTTATTCCTTCCTTCAGTTGGGGTGGTGCCGCAGGATTTGTTACCTACAAGCTTTCCGATGCATTGGCTGTTGCCCGTGAGGTATTGAAACGTCGCAATTTAGAATTGACGGAAGTTGATATTAATATACTTACAACAGTTTACGAATTAAGTGAAAAATATAGAAAAGGTCAGCTCATCTTTTTACATAAATAAATTATTAATTATAGGTTAATTCCTAATCCCTTAAAATAAAATATATGACTAGAATTAAATTAATAGCCGGCAACTGGAAGATGAATAATACCTTTTCTGCAGCCACTCAATTGGTAAGTGATATCACAGCCGGTTTACCCAATCCTTTAAGTGCCGAAGTGTGGATTGCCGCACCATTTGTTTATGTGCATACTTTAGCAGAAAATTGCAACAACACTCCCATCCGAATTGGCGCGCAAGATATAAGTACACATGTTTCAGGTGCATTTACAGGTGAAATTTCAGGTGAAATGTTACAAAGTGTCGGGGCGTATTTTGTGTTGGTTGGACATAGTGAACGCAGAAGTTATTTCGGGGAAACAGATGAAATAATTGCATCAAAAATTAATGCTGCTTTAAGTAATAATTTAATAGCCGTGTATTGCTGTGGTGAAACACAAGAAGAGCGAGAAACAGGCAACCATTTTGATATTATTAAAACGCAACTCCAAACAGGTTTATTTAATTTTTCGGAGTTGGCATTAAATAATATTGTAATCGCCTACGAACCGGTATGGGCAATCGGAACCGGCTTAACTGCCAGTCCAGAGCAAGCGCAAGAAATGCATGCATTTATCAGAACTCAAATATTGAATAAATTTGGTGCAACTGCAGCAGATAAAATGCGCATACTTTATGGCGGAAGTTTAAAACCGGGCAATGCGCTTGAACTATTATCTCAACCTGATATTGATGGCGGTTTAATTGGCGGTGCGAGTTTAGTTGCAGCTGATTTTAATCATATTATTCATACGGCATCTACTGCAATATGATTCAATACTTAGCATATCATTTTACAACTTCCGATGATCAAACGGCAGAAATATTAATGGCATTGTTGGCCGATTATGGTTTTGATACTTTTGATCAAAATGACAATGAACTGAGTGCTTATATTCCTGATAAAACAGGCATTAAAACCGAAATAGAAATATATCTGTTCGACTTACAACAAAAATTCATGTTCACATGGACGCAAACAGACATGGAGCAAAAAAACTGGAACGAAGAATGGGAGAAAAATTTCCAACCTATACTTATTTCCAATCGCTGCTTAATTCGCGCACCATTTCACCCGGCTCAAAAAAATATTGAATACGATATCTTGATTGAACCACGAATGAGCTTTGGCACCGGTCACCACGAAAGCACACATTTAATGATTGAGGAAATACTGGGTTTACAGTTAAACGGTAAAAAAGTGTGTGATGCCGGCTGCGGCACAGGTATTCTCGCCATTTTGGCTGCAAAAAAAGGTGCTGAAAGTGTTTATGCCGTTGACATTGAAGAATGGGCCTACCGCAACGCACTCGACAATATCGCATTAAACAATGTTATCGATAAGGTTACGGTTGAATTAGGCGATTTTAGTCTATTACAAGATAAACAGTTCGATATCATATTGGCAAATATTAACAAACACATCGTTTTAGGCAATATTCAGCAATTTTTTCGCTCTATTACTCCTGGAGGCTATCTGATAATCAGTGGTATACTGCAAAACGACATTAATGATGTGGAAAAAGAAGCAGGGAACTATTTCTTCCAATTGATTTCCACAAGTTCTAAGCAAGATTGGATTTCAGCTGTTTTTCAGCAAGTTTAATTCTGACAAGGGTTTCCGAAGTTTAATTTATGTTAAGATTATAATTTCTCCACTTTATTTTCGTTTCACTTTAGGTTCTAATTACAATAGTTATTTTAACTTAACGGCATGAAAAAAATTGTAGGTCTCCTTATATGTTTAATCGCTATTTCCGGGGCATTTGCTCAGGTTACCCAATTTTCGACTGAGCGCGATCAATTCATGAAAGAATTAGCTGATTTCATGAAGGCCAACAACAATGAAATCGGCAGAGAAAGCTACAATCGCTTTGCCAAAGAAGTGGAAGCAGGAAACATAACCGGCGAGCAACTCTATCTAGTTATCGGCTTAAGCAATAAAATGATGGAGCGACGCATGAAACCTACACCGCAGTTTGTTGCAGTGCTTGATGCAACTGTCGCATTTACCAAAAGTAGTCAGCTATATGAACGATATGAAGAATGGATGGAAATAACGAATACCATTCTTGATAATTCGAAAAAAGGGAGTTATGTTACCTACAATCGCTTTTTAGATTTTTCTGCTGCATTCTTTGAAAAATATGCATTAAACGACACACCAACAAAAACATGGTGCTACACTTCGTTCGATTATCAATTTAAACTGAACGGTGATATTCCGGAAGTGCATTTTCCTTCTACTTCACTTTTTGGCTATACCAAAGGTGATACCATGTATATTAATGAAACCCAAGGTATTTATTTCCCATTGGAAAAAGAATGGCGCGGTAAAAGTGGAACTGTAGGTTGGGCAAGAGCAGGTTTAGACAGCACCGTTACTTATGGAAAATTGAAAAACTATATCATCAACACCGAATCAAATGAATATACTGCCGATTCATCAACGTTATATTTTGGTGGGATGTTCAGCAAACCGTTATTGGGCATTTTACAAGATAGATTGGTAACAAATAACACTCCTGAAAAAAGTGATTATCCTCAATTTAGAACCTACGATAAAACACTCACAGTAAAAGATATTTTGGTAAATGTTGATTACAAAGGTGGGTTTTTCCTCAAAGGAAGTCAAATTATTGGCAATGGCGATGATTCCATTCCGGCAGAAATGAGTTTTAAGAATGCTGAGGGAAAAAAGGCCGTAATTGCCAAGTCTAAAACATTCTTAATTGAACCTGCTTTATCAATTTATTCGAAAGATGCCGAAGTAATTATTAAAGTGGCAAAAGAAGATTCAATTTATCACCACGACGTATCGTTGCGATATGATGGCGTAATGGCTACGATGAATATAACGCGACAAGATGAAGGATTTTCCAGTTTGATGTTTTATAGTTCATATCATAAAATGGATGTAAAAGTGGATAACATGAATTGGGCATTGGGCGATACGTTAATTAAATTCAAAAATATTCAAGGTGCGGGTAATAAAGTAAGTTGGTTCGAGAGTCAAGATTTATTCAGCACAAAATTATTTGATCGTGTTCGAGGTGTATCGACATATCAGCCATTAGTTAAAATAAAGCGCTATTGCGAGATGTACAAAACGCGTGAAATTCCAACACTAGCTTTGGCAAAGGAATTAAGCCCGACGTTAACTGTTGATGGTGTGCAAAGTTTATTGCTTCAATTAGTAGAAGAAGGATTTATTTTCTATGATAAAGAACGCGAAATTGTTGTAGTAAAAGATAAAACTTTCAACTATGTATTAGCATCTGCAGGTAAAAAGGATTACGATATTATTGCAATTCCTTCGGTTACTAAAGATGCAAATGCTATTTTAAATTTAAAAAATTACGATTTAAATGTTGATGGTATCAGTCAATTTTATTTGAGTGATTCACAATTCGTTTTAATTTATCCGCAAGATGATAAAATTACCATAAAGAAGAATCGTGACATGTTATTCGACGGCACGATTGTATCCGGTAATATCGATTTTAAAGGAACTAATTTCTTTTTCAGCTACGATACATTTAATATTAAGATGAATGCCGTTGACTCCATGATATTATATGTGGAATCAACCGAAATTGACGATAATGGCAATGCACTTTATTTGCCCGTTAACACGAATATCAGTGTAACGTCGGGTAGATTACAAATAGATAAAACTGAAAATAAATCGAGCAAAGTGCATTATCCGGAGTATAGTATTTTTACAACATACGATTACTCTGTAGCGGACTACGACAAGCCTACAATTTTTGATAATGTTTATGACAAAGAGGAATTTTATTTCAAACTCGATCCTTTTTCCCTTGAAAGTTCCGACTCTTTAGATTATCGAAAAGTGCAGTTTGAAGGCACCATGATTTCTGACGGCATTTTTCCTGATTTCAGAGAAGCATTAAAATTACAAGAAGACCGTTCACTCGGTTTTAAAACAATTACCCCTGCCGGTGGATTTGCTACGTATGGTAAAATTGGAAAATATTCCGGTAATATATCATTAAGCAATAAAGGCTTTCGCGGTACCGGAACTATAGACTTTATGGCATCAACTTCACAGTCGGACGACATTATATTTTTTCCGGATTCAACATTGGCAAAAGTGAACGATTTTGTGGTTGCCAAAAAAGAAAGCGGTGTGCAATTTCCTGCCACTACCAATAAAGGTGTTACTACACGTTGGTTGCCATATCAAGATAAAATGATTGTGCAACAAGGCACAACACCATTCGACATGTTTGAAAGTCAAGCTACGTTAAAAGGAACTGCAATTGTTACTTCAACCGGTTTAAAAGGTGATGGTATGATGTTTTGGGGTGAGGTAAAATTAAAATCCAATCAATTTTATTATTTAGCTAATAATGCCAAGTCAGATACTGCAGCAGTTAGTATTGGACAAGTAACTCCCGATTTAGTTGCATTAAAATTAGATGATGTAAACACGGATGTTGATTTTAAGGAAAGAATCGGTCACTTTAAAGCAAATAATGATACTATTTTAACGGAATTACCTTACAACGAGTATAAAACAGACATGAACGTTTTTGATTGGGTAATGGATGAAAGAACAGTATACTTTAAATCAACAAAAGAATTTTCCAATTTTTATTCTACAAATGGTGGTCAAGACAGTTTAGTATTTCAAGCCAAAGAAGGAAAATTCGATTTAAATACCTATTTATTAAATGCTGAAGGCGTGCCTTTAATTAGAGTTGCCGATGTGCATGTAATTCCGGATAGTGGTAAAGTAAATATCCAAAAAGGTGCCAAAATGGGAACCTTGTATTACGCAAAAATAAAAGGTGATACCTTGAGTTTCAATCATACGTTAGATAAATGTGTTGTAAACATTGCAGGTAGATTGGCCATTTCCGGAACAGGTGAGTATGAATACATTTCGCCGCAAGGCAAAAAACAAATCATTCCTATTGAAAGCATGTCAGTTCAAAAGGTAGTTGATTCGGTAATGGAAGTTACCACACATCATTTTGTTGCAAAAGGATATGTGCAAGACAGCTCGAATTTTGTGCTGGAAGATAAAGTCCGATTTAAAGGACCTGTTGAATTATACAGTCAAGACCCTTATTTAAAATACAAAGGCTATGTTAAGCTGGATGTGTTAGACACGGCAAATATTCGCACCAGTTGGTTTAGAGTTGATACTTATGTAAATCCTAAAAACCCGATTTTCTCTTTAAACGACGCCGTTACAGAACGCAACGATTCCGTTTATGCCGGTATTTTTAGATTTAATGATACAGCAGCACTATATACTACCATAATGGGTAAAAAAGCATCAATCGCAGATGCTCAATTATTTTCTGCGCGCGGAAATGGTTATTACAATGAAACTGATCAAACCTTTTATTTGGGTAATTTAGAAAAGTTAGACGACCCGACAGCTAAAGGTTCCATTTTAAAATATAATGATAAAACCGGAGCTCTATTTGCTGAAGGCAGATTAAAAATGGGATTAAAAACCGATTTATGCGACACCAAAGCATACGGAACTATTATTAAGCGTCCTAACAATGAAAATTACCGAATGGATGCAACTATTTCATTCGAAATTCCATTGCCGGCCGAGTTATTAAATAAAATAGGTGAGATGTTACTCACTTCGAACAACGATGCAGGAGCTGCTGTGCTGGATTATAATGTTGAAACACAAATTATATCATCGCTATTTGAATTATTGGACGACAAATCATCTAATAAAACAATGAGTGATATCAGTTCGAAAGGATATCTCGACAAACCAAAAGATTCGCCGGTTACGATATTTATGTCGGGAATAAAAATGATTTGGGACCCAACGTCAAGGTCGTTCCATACTACCGGAAGCGATGGTAAGTTAATTTGGTTTGGCGATAAGGCATTTAATCAGCACATTAAAACGTATGCAGAATTTGGTAAACGAAGTGGTGGCGATTATTTCACACTGTATTTTGTAACACCGAGTGAAGACTTTGTATATATCAGCTACAAACGCAATCAACTTAAATTATTTACTTCTCGCGAAGATTTAAATACTGAAATATTTAGTTACGACTCTAAAAAGCGTATTATTGAAACTGAAAAAGGAAATATGGTATTTAGCCTAGAAGGCAAAAATGCCGTAAATCAATTTGTGCAGGATATGCAGTATTACGAAGGCTTAAAAGACAATAAATAAAACACAGCTCGATATAATTCCTTAGTGTACCTTTGAGCCACTTAGAGCCTTTGTGGTTTCTAACGAAATCAAATTCCGGATAAAAAGTAACATGTTCAGAAACAACTTCAATTTTTTATAGCACATATTTGATTTATAAATGTGCTGAAATATTTTATTGACAGATTGGTTTATTAGCCACCAAGACGCTAAGTGGCTCAAAGAAACACGAAGGAGATAATACTGTAATTGTAATTCCTTAGTGCACCTTTGAGCCCCTTAGCGCCTTTGTGGTTTCTAACGAAATCAAATTCCGGATAAAAAGTAACATGTGCTAAAACAACTTCAATTTTTTATAGCACATATTTTATTTATAAATGTGCTGAAATATTTTATTGACAGATTGGATTATTTGCCACGAAGACTCGAAGTGGCTCAAAGAAACACGAAGGAGATAATACTTTAATAATGACTTTATGCTATCGTGGCATACACGCTATAACTCTGTGAAACGCTGTGCCTGCCAGGCTGAATAGAATGGGGCAAAATGCATATTATAGTTATTCAAATAAGCAATTGGTTAAACATTTAATTTTAATTTATTAAATGCTTCCCAAATTACGATACCTACTGATACAGAAATATTCAGAGAATGTTTGGTTCCGAACTGCGGAATTTCAACACATATATCACAATGTGTCAAGGCTTCGTCGCTTACACCCATTACCTCATGGCCAAATACAAAAGCATATTTTTTATTTGATTCAGGTTTAAAATCTTGCAATAAAATACTTTTACCGGTTTGTTCAACAGCAACAATGGTATATTCCATTGCTTTTAATTTAATTAAAGCATCTACGGTATTATCAAAATATTCCCAATAAATACTTTCAGTTGCACCTAAGGCGGTTTTTTCTATATCGCGGTGAGGTGGCTTTGCAGTTATTCCGCATAAACAAATACCACGCAGTAAAAATGCATCGGCGGTGCGAAATACAGAACCAATGTTATTTAAACTGCGCACATTATCTAACACAATAACGAATGGTGTTTTATCAGCGTTTTTAAATTCTGCTACACTAAGTCTGGAGAGTGCGGCGTTTGGTGTTTTTTGCATAACAATGCTTAATTATTTGATAAATCCGTAACGTTGAACTGCTGAAAAATATTGTAAGTTAATTGGGTGTAATTTTGAAAACGCATCAACAGCCATTTTTACACCCGGCCATTTAGGGTCGTCATACTCATCAAAAATAACAATTGCATTTGTTTGTAATCTTTCATAGGCAGTAGTGAGCACATGCAATGCGCCTTCATATAAATCGTTATCTACATGCAATAATGCTATTTTATCAGGCAACAAATTTGGCATGGTATCGTTAAAAAATCCTTTGCAATAAACTATGGAATCCGGATTAATTTGTAATTGTGACTGTGCATTTGAATACTCAATTGCATTAGTGATTAGTTCAGGCGAATTTTTTTGCCATCCTTTAATTGGTGCTAAAGATTGTACACGCTCACCCATATCATTTTCATGCGGCATCGGAAACCCTTCAAACGAATCAAATGCATATAGTTTTTTATTGGCTTTGAATTGAGCATTTGCAGTTGCGAGTGTAATAAGTGTATTGCCATACCCTACTCCCGCTTCAACAATTTCGCCATCTAAGTTCATTATCGTTTCAAACAAAGTAAACCACCCATAACACCTTAATCGGTCATCTGCAGCAACTACAGGATATTCTTTAAGTCGATTATCATAAAATAATTGTCGCGCATGTTGCTGCTGCGTAGCCGATTCATTTTGTGTAGTAAATTCAAAAGTTCCCGCAACTAAAGCTTCTTTTTGTTTAATAGTATAATTGCGCGAAAAAAAACCGGTAAGCCTAAATAAAAAACTATTGATTAAATTCATGTTGCATAATTAAGTTAATCAATAAATTTCTATTCCTGTAAATCATAACATGTTGATTAAAAATAATTAATCGAACATGCCCATATCATAAAGTGCTATTGACACTAATATACATCCCAAAAGAATGAAACCTACTATCAAAGCAGTTTCGCGAATTTTCATATTGCGCCTCCATTCAATGCCATTTAAATGCTCGATAATATGGTCAACAATCATTTGAGCACGAACGTAAGCACTTTCACCTTTAATGATGTAATCGTAAGCACCATTGTCGATTGTGGCAATTGCAACTTTTAAATCATCTTGCCCGCTCATCATAATTACATAAGTATCAGGATTGGAAAGACGGATTTTTTTCAATATCTCCAAACCATTGGCAGCATCGGTTTTAATACCATCTAAATAGTAATCCAAAATTACGATATCAGGATTCTCATTCATTTTATCCAAGCAGTTTTCACCATTGGAAAAAATATTCACTTTAAGGTCGTAATCCGACTTCTTTTCAATATGATTTTTAAGTAAGATGAGATGTTTAGTATCATCGTCAACTAAAAATACTTTGTATTGTTTACCTTTCATTGTAGTTGGATTTTTTCGAGTGCGCTTTGTAATTGAATCAATGCCGATTCACACGACAAAATTACAGTATTAATCTTTTCCTGAATAACCTTGATGTCAGATTTTTCTTTGGCTGCCGCTTCTATACTTTTCACCATTTCGAATGTTTCATCTAAGCCCATATATTGTAAACTTGACTTCATTTTATGCGCTATGGAACGAATACCTTCATAGTTTTTGTTAGCACCGTATTCCTTCAACAATGCAAGCTCTGCGGGTGTTTCATCTAACATGATACTCATCAACCTAATCTTTAGGCCGGTGTCGCCTACTGTTAGGGCATCAAAATATTCTAAATTGATAGCATCAAGGTGATGTAACGGCAAATTACTTGACACCTCAATGGAAAATTGATAACCCGATTTCTCTAACAAATCGGCAATCTTTTTGGCTAATACCTCAGGTGAAACGGGTTTAGAAACGTAATCATCCATGCCGGCATCTATACATTTTTCGGCTTCGCCGGTGGTGGCATACGCCGTAAAAGCCAATATTGGAATTTTAGCAACCGAGCCCGACAGTTTTCTGATTTTTGCTGTTGCATCCAAACCGTTCATTTCAGGCATTTGCACATCCATCAAAACAATATCATAGTTGCCTTTTTTAACCATTTCGTATGCTTCTCTCCCATTATTGGCAATATCAATTTGCATTTTAGGCCAAGTGAGCTTTAACAACTCCGAAGTTACCAACTGATTAATTGGATGATCATCCGCCAATAATAATTTACAAGTGCCAACATCGGGTAAAATACTTGCTCTGCCGGTTTGAACCGATTCTAAGGCATTTAATTCAGCAATAACCTTGAAATCTATCTCAAAAATAAACTCACTGCCCTCTCCTAGCCTACTTTTCACCATTATGGCACCTTGCAACATATCAACCAATTTTTTAACAATGGCCAAACCTAAACCCGTTCCGCCATAAATCCTGGTTGTATCGGCATTTGCTTGGGTAAAGCTTTCGAAAATAGTGCTTAGTTTTTCTTGACTTATGCCAATTCCCGTATCCTTAACACTAAAATAAATGCGTGCTCGGCTATCTAAAACATCTATCAACTTAACGGTTACCGTAATTTCACCGTTGGGCGTAAATTTTATGGCATTGCTGATGAGATTTAACAATATCTGGTTTAAGCGCAATTGGTCGCCGGTAACGGCTTCCGGAATAGCATCATCGAGTTGTAAAATCAGTCCGATATTTTTTTCAATTGCCTTAAATTGAATCGTGCTTACCAAGTCCTTTACAGCTTGTTTAATTGAAAAGAATTTTTCTTCCAACTGTAATTTTCCGGCTTCAATTTTTGAGAAATCTAATATATCATTTATCAATTCAAGCAAGCTTACCGCAGAGGTATCAATAGCATGCAGATATTCAATTTGCTTGTCACTCAACGGTGTTTGATGCAGTAAATGCACCATACCGACTATTGCATTTATAGGCGTCCTGATTTCATGGCTCATATTTGCCAAAAATTCTGCCTTAAATTTATTTGCTTGCTCCGCTAAGTCCTTTGCGCGTTGTAATGCTTCTGCGCGTTTGCGGAAAGTTATATCCCGAATAATTCCTTGATACCCAACAGCAGCGCCTGCTGCATCATATCTGATAGCGGAGGTAATTAAACAATCTATTAACTCGCCATCCTTTTTTTTGAGCTTTAATTCGTAGTCAATAACCTCCTTGTTTTCAGCAATTATTTGTTTAAAATTCTCTCTATCCTCCGGATTTGCATATGTTTCTTCAACTCTTAATTTTTTTAGCTCCTCGTAACTATAACCCAATAATTGAACAGTAGCCTTATTAAATTCAAGAAATTTCCCCTCTGTACTGGTAAAATAAATGGCATCGGTTAATTGCTCTATAAGCGAACGATATTTTAACTCACTTTTAAATAGTTCGCGCTCTATGCTCTTATTGTGCATATAATACTTGGAAAGCAATTCGCGCAACTGTTCCGTAAATTCAAACTCCGACATCGTTTACAAATTAACGGATTAAAAATCATATTTAAAACACTCCACAATAATCATCCTATATTTGCAGCCATGTTGGAGGTAAAACAAGTTGCAATACTTATAGAGCAACACATGCAAAATGCCGGATTTCCTGCCGAACCTGCGGGATTATATGATCCGGCTCGTTATATATTGGCTGCAGGAGGCAAACGCATCCGTCCTTGTTTGGCGTTAATGTGCGCCAATCTCTTTACCGAAAATCCTGAACCGCAAATTCCTGTTGCTTTGGCAATGGAAGTGTTTCATAATTTCACATTAGTGCATGACGATATCATGGATAATGCTCCCGTGCGCCGCGGCTTACAAACAGTGCATGAAAAATGGAATGTGCATACGGGTATACTTTCGGGAGATGCAATGATGATACAGGCCTATAAATTATTGTGCCAAGCCGATGCAGCTTATCTTGTTCAATTACTCAATATGTTCAACAATACTGCTATGCAAGTATGCGAGGGACAGCAGTTGGACATGGATTTCGAACAGCGTGTGGATGTAAGTTTGGCAGAATATATCCATATGATAACGAATAAAACTTCGGTTTTACTTGGTGCAAGCATGTATTGTGGCGCTATTGCCGCAGGTGCAAACGAAAGTGATGCGCAATTGCTGTACAAAGCAGGTTTGGAACTCGGCGTTAGTTTCCAAATTCAAGACGATGTTTTAGATGCCTATGGCGATGAGATAAAATTCGGGAAAAAGCCGGGTGGCGATATCGTTCAACAAAAAAAGACTTTTTTAATCCTCAAGGCATTAGAAAAAGCCGATGCCGGTGATAAGGCTTTATTGCTCGAAATCTATCAATCGAAACCCACAAACGAAGCCGAAAAAATAGCAGCGGTTTTGCAACTTTTTGAAAAATATCATATTAAATCGGAAGCAGAAAAGTTGATGCAAACCTATTATGATTCAGCTATTGCTGCATTGCAACAAGTTGCTGTACCTGAAGCCAATAAAAAGCCGCTTTATGAAATAGTTACAGCCGTTTTCGGCAGGTCACATTAATTATTTGAATTTGCCTTTTTTAATAACCATTCCAATTCACTCAAAATTATAGCCGTTGCACCCCATACCGAATGACCTTCAACAATATAACAAGGGGCTTCAAAAGTTATTTCGGGTCTTGTAATTAAAACTGTTGATTTATTTTCATCTGCTAATAAAACACTTATCGGCATTTCAATAATTGAGGCAACCTCTGTTGCATCAGGAAAAAACTCCGGTCGTAGGTCCATATACCCAATAAACGGGAACACAAAAAAATTACTCGGTGGAATATACACACTGCTCAATTGCCCCAAAACCTTAATCAAATTGCTTTGTACACCTATTTCCTCTTCTGTTTCACGCAAGGCTGCGTATGCTTCATCCACATCATCTTGTTCTATTTTGCCACCCGGAAAACTAACTTGTCCGCCGTGAACCCCATCATAATCAGGCCTTTTAATCATTACTAAAAAAATATCATCCCCTTTAGGGTAAAACAATAACATAACGCAACCTATTCTGGCATCGGGATAATCGGTAATTTCAAACTGCTGCACTTGACGTGTAACCGGCGCCATAATTTGGTGCGCAGCTGCTCCGGGCAGGGGTTGTTTTAATAAGTGAGCGATACTTTCCGCAAATGCTTTTATCATAATGTTGTAATAATTAAATTTGATGCGCCAAAATATTTCAATTTTACTTAAATTAGTGTCAAATATATCGGACGCATGAAAAAAATAGCTTTACTCCTCTTCTTTATTGCTTCATTTTCTATGCTGCAAGCCGCCAAACATGCTAAAACAGGCGATTTACAATATATTCAAAATAATGGCCAGTGGGCAGCAAATATCCTTTTTTCAACACCCGTTGGCGGAGGAACACTGTTTCTTGGAAACAATTGTTTTACCTATTCGTTCTCAAACGGTTCAGCTCTAGCCGAATTTAAACACGGCGGCAATCCGGCGGATATTGCAAATTTCATCTTCAAAAAACATGCTTATCGCGCAACTTTTATTGGCGCAAACACAAATGTTGTTCCTTTCGGAGAAAGTAAATTAGCCAATCACTACAACTACTTTTTAGGTGATGACCAAGCTAATTGGAAAGGTAAAGTTCCGGCCTTCGGTGCAGTAAATTATCCGAATTTATACCCCGGAACCGACCTCCTGGTCTACAGCCAAAGCAATTCGGTAAAGTACGATTTTATTGTTGCGCCCGGTTCAAGTACCGACAATATAAAGATTAAATATGAAGGTCTCGACAAAATGGAACTCGTTGCGGGCAACCTCGAATTAACCACAAGTTTGAACAAAGTAATGGAATTGCATCCAATTGCATACCAAATAATTAACGGTGTAAAAATGAATGTTGCATGTGAATACTTACTTGAGGTAAACACCATATCATTCTCATTTCCAAATGGTTATGATAAAAATTACG
>JANMLV010000106.1:0-3974 GCA_031372705.1 Bacteroidota bacterium
GGACAAACAATTTTCCAAAATAATTGAGTTATAAATCTTGACATACTTAGAAAGTAAACCACTGGATATAACAAAAGCTTTGCAAAATGGCGGGTGACAAGTAACCAAGAAAATTAATCTATAATTATAATTTTAACAAGCCATGAACTATATCGTTTAGTTGCCGCCACTTCGCAAAGCTTCTAAACGGAAGCAATAAAAAAGTGCAAAATACACTCCGCAATGAATGTGTATTTTGCACTTTTGTTTATTATTGATTAAAATACTTCTTTAACTATGGTACGCATGGCATCTACATTGCCCATCGTGTAATAATGAATACACGGAACACCTGCTGCAACTAATTCCTGCGATTGTTTAATACTCCACTTTACACCTTCGTTTTTAACCGCTTCAGGCGTTTTTGCATTATCAATGGCATCACTCAATGCCTCAGGTATGTCAACGTGAAAAGTTCTTGGAATAGTATGAATTTGTGATGAGGAAGTTATCGGTTTCATGCCGGGAATAATAGGAACCATAATCCCTTCTTCACGACATTTTTTTACAAAGTTGAAATATTGATTGTTGTCATAAAACATTTGCGTTACAATATAATCAGCACCTGCTTCTACTTTTTGTTTTAAATAGCGTAAATCACTTTTTAAATTCGGACTCTCAAAATGCTTTTCAGGATATCCAGCAACGCCAATATTAAAATCAGTTTTATAACCTTGAATACTGTCTTCTTCTAAATAAATGCCATGATTCATATTCACTACTTGCTTCACAAGGTCCGATGCATATTTATGTCCTCCCGGTTCTGCAATAAAATCTCTTTCATTTTTCGACGCATCACCACGCAACAACAAAACATTATCGATACTTAAATAACTTAAGTCAATTAATGCATCCTCTGTTTCTTCTTTGGTAAATCCACCGCAAATAATATGCGCAACTGCATCAATTTTATATTTAAATTGAATGGCTGCACAAATACCAACCGTGCCGGGACGCTTGCGAATAAACACCTTGTCGAAACGATCATCGCCACGCTTCTTATAAATATATTCACTGCGGTGGTAGGTAACGTTAATAAACGCCGGATTAAATTCAATTAAATGATCCAACACATCGTAAATGCCGTGTATACTTTTCCCTTTTAATGGAGGAAGAATTTCAAAAGATAATAATGTCTTTTCTGCCTGAGCTAAATGTTCTGTTACTTTCATCGATACCTTAAATGCCTGAGCTAACAATCGGCAACACCGCCAATTCGATGTAAAGATAACAACAGGAGGTGCATTGAACAAAATACCTCAACCAGGTAGGAATAGCCCGCCGCAAATGAGGTCGTATGAAACCTATTATGTTGAAAGTCTTGCAGTAATTGCTGCTATTCGGCTGTATGATTTCATCCCCTAATCAATAACTTCAGTCTATATTATTTAGCCAAAAACCTTCCAATTCACTCACTATCTTTGCACCATGAATATCCTACTACTCGGTTCCGGCGGTCGTGAACATGCAATGGCATGGAAAATAACGCAATCCCCGTCATGCACACAACTGTTTATCGCTCCGGGTAATCCGGGCACTGCCGAACTTGGTGTAAATGTGCCTATAAAAGCAACTGATTTTAATGCACTGAAAACCTTTTGTATTAACACAGATATTAAAATGGTAGTAGTTGGCCCTGAAGACCCACTCGTGCTCGGCGTAGTCGACTTTTTTAAAAATGACCCTGCAATTAATCATATTCCGGTAATTGGTCCCAATAAAATGGCAGCCCAAATGGAAGGCAGTAAAACATTTGCCAAAGCATTTATGCTGCGCAACAATGTGCAAACGCCTGCTTATAAAGAATTTAACAATAGCACCATAAATGATGCAATAAGTTATCTCAAAAATCACAGCATGCCTGTTGTGTTAAAAGCCGATGGTTTAGCCGCCGGAAAAGGCGTTGTTATTTGTGATAATGCTGATGAAGCAATTAATGAATTACAATTAATGCTCGGCGGCAAGTTTGGCGATGCAGGAAGTAAAGTGGTAATTGAACAGTTTTTAACCGGTATCGAATTAACTATTATTGTTTTAACCGACGGTGAAACGTATATGGTTTTACCTCCTTCAAAGGATTATAAAAGAATTGGTGATGGCGATACCGGATTAAATACCGGTGGCATGGGAGCCGTTTCGCCACCTCCTTTTGCAACCCCCGATTTTATGGAAAAGGTGCGAACAAAAATTATTGAACCAACCATCTCCGGATTAAAAAAAGAAGGAATTAATTATAAAGGATTTTTATACTTCGGTTTATTTAATTGCAATAACGAACCTTTTGTTATTGAATATAATGCCCGCCTCGGCGACCCCGAAACGCAAGTAATTTTACCGCGATTAAAAAATGATATTATCGATTTGTTTTTTGCAGTCGACCAACAACAATTAAATACTAAAACATTACAGGTTGATGAACGCGCTTGCACAACTGTAATTCTCGCCAGCCATGGTTATCCCGAAACTTTTGAAAAAGGATTTCCAATAACCGGTATCGAAAATACCGAAAACTGTATGGTATTTCAAGCCGGCACCGCCATTGGTAAAAATGGCGAACTCATAACTGCAGGTGGTCGTGTTATGGCAGTTTCAGCATATGGAAACACACTCGATGAAGCATTGCGAAATTGTTATATTAATGCAGGGAGAATTTATTATGATTCACGATATTTTAGAAGGGATATTGGGTTTGATGTGATTTGAGGATGGTTGAATGTTGTGTGGATGGGAGGTAAATTTAGTTGTAACCTACAGCCATGTCAATCCCATAATTCTTTGTTAAACTAGTAAAACCATCCAATTGCATCTATTATAAATTCACTTTTTTTAACCTTATTCACTTCACTTCCTAATATGAAGATATTATTTTATTTAACTCTCATATCAATCCTATTTTTAAGTTGTAATAGCACCAATAAAGCAATTAATACCGCCGAAAGTGCCGTTAATTATATCTCGTTAAACGACTATAACAAATTTCTTGAATTATGTACTGATGATTTAAAAGAACATGAAAAATATTTAAAGAAGCAATTCAACGAATGCTATTTATTTTAGAAAAATGTCCAAATAATCATGATTACAAGTCTATGATTATTGATGACCCTATTTACAAAGCAAAATCGATGATAAAAATTCGGATTTATATTGATTGTCTTGACACCCCACCTTCGGTCAATAATTTGCCATACATTCAGTTTTTTTATGATTTATCTGGTTATAATATAAAGTTTAATAATTTCACATTAAACAAAACGGGTGTTGAACCAACTCCCCAAACGCCAACTGTAGTTAAATTTGGGGAGTAAAAATATTTAAGATTTATCTTTGCCTAAACGTTAAGTACAAGCAATAAGTTAGATAAAAATAAATTATCTTCTATGAAAAGCAATTGAAGAAATTCTTATAATTTAACCTCTATGGTTTCTATATACTCTTTTTTACCATTAGTATTTTTTACAAAAACAAACTTCAAACCATCGTATCTCAAATTAGTATAACTAATAACCTTATCATCTTTATCAACTTCGGCGACTTTGACATTATCAAGTGGATATAAATTGGTCTCAAAGGATACAAAGACTAATTTATTAATGAAGGGGTCTTTACTTCTTACCTCTATAAAGTTTATTGAGCAATAATGGTCATAGTTAAAATTATATTTAGCAATCGAATTTGAAGAAGTAACTGCTCCAGTCAATGAAGAACAAACAATGTTTTTGTACAAGGATTCAGCAATATTATCCCAATCATCGTAAGCCTCTCCCTCTTTCCATTTTATTTTTGCTTTCTCAAGCTGTACATTCCGGAGCAATCTGACCCCACCATTCCGTTTCAAACTGACCCCCCTATTCCGGCGAATGTGACCCCCTGATTTAAATACTAATTTTCCGAGTATTTAAAGTGGTTTATATGGGATTGATTTATAAAAATCA
>JANMLV010000132.1:0-6120 GCA_031372705.1 Bacteroidota bacterium
GTATTTCTGCAAGGTGGCAAATGAGAAGGTATAATCGTCAATTCTGTTTTCTTCAAACCCATCTAAATAATCGTATGCAGATAAACCACTTGATTCCCACTGTTGATTGCAATGTTCAAATGTATAGTAGTAATTATATACACCACCTCTTAAATCATCGAAACTTAATTGCATTGCATCCGACGATCCAAGTAGAACAGTTGGATAAGCGAGCTCCAAATCGGTTCGGTTCAGCAGTGCTGTTTTAATGTATGCGCCATTGGTTTCTTCATTTATGATTTGCTTTTCTGAAATAGCAATTGCCTCCGGTGTAGGAACTGAATCCTGAACCGGCTGTCCCGATACTACACCTATATATATATATAGGTGTACAAAAATGAATGAAATGAAAGCCGATTTTAGGTTTACCATATATTATAGGTGTGATTAAGCATCAATTAAGATGCCAATATAATTATAGACCTTTGCATTTAAAACTAATTGGCGATGAATATTTCTGTAGAAGCTAAACTAAATGCATTTAACCGATTGCTCACCATTATGGATGAATTGCGCAGTGAATGCCCTTGGGACAAAAAGCAAACCATTCATACTTTGCGCAATTTAACAATCGAAGAAACCTATGAACTGGCTGATGCAATTACCGGAAACGACTGGCAGGGAATTAAAGAGGAACTGGGTGATGTGTTATTGCACATGATATTTTACAGTAAAATAGGAGAGGAGCAGCAACAATTTAGCATAGCAGATGTATTGGATGCACAATGCGAAAAACTCATTCATAGGCACCCGCATATTTATGGCGATGTTAAAGTGAAGGATGAAGAAGAAGTAAAAAGAAATTGGGAGCAGCTAAAATTAAAAGAAGGAAAGCAATCGGTTTTGCAAGGTGTGCCCTCCGGCTTGCCGGCAATGATTAAAGCATTTCGCATTCAGGAAAAAGCGGCTCAAGTAAAATTTGAATGGGAAAATACACAACAGGTTTGGGATAAAGTGGAAGAAGAAATGCAGGAACTGAAGGAAGTAATTACCACACCTGATTACGACAAGCTTAAACTTGAGGAAGAGTTTGGCGATTTGATGTTTTCTATGATTAACCTTTCGCGGTTTATTCATGTAGACCCGGAAAATGCTTTGGAACGCACCAACAAAAAGTTCATTAAACGCTTTAAATACATAGAATCACAAGCTGCCGCAGCGAATAAGGAATTAAAAAATATGACACTGGCAGAAATGGATGCATTATGGAATGAAGCAAAAAAAGAGGATGCCAAAAACTAAATCTTACTTAATTTCATTAGGATTTTGAATGGTATAACCCATTTGTTGGAGTAGGGATTTGTCAAGCAGGTTATTTATTATAACCAATTCCTCCTTTGAAATCTTATTCAGGTAGCTTCTGTTTATAAAGGCATCTTTTTTATCACTTGTGAATTTTTTAGATGCATAAACCTTGTTGGTGGTTCTTATGGTGTTTTTTTCAGGGAGCGATAATGCTTTTGCAATTGTATTTATTATCGGCAAGGGATTAGTGAGGAGATCCAAGTATCGAATAAATATAATCTGCTCATTTTCGCGGCTAAATTCCAGCCACTTGGCATAGAATAAATTGTATTCATTGATGTAGTGATATCCTCTGTTGGGCCAATTGTTTTTCATGCTCCAACCAATATAACTGGTATACCAACTATAAGGATCTTTAGACATAACAAGATATAAATCAGGCTTTTTATTTATGGGCAATGATTGCTCAAAGGCATCAAATGATTTGAATATTGCGGTGTTATCAAACTGTGGTTCAGGGATATAATTTTTATTATCGTAAAGCCTGAAATGTTTGTGCATAATTTCATTTCGTACTTCGCTGTTAATGAAACTGCAATTGGGATAATTTAATTGGATGAGTGTTTCAAGATAGTTGGTGCCACTGCGTTGCAGCCCATACAACAACAACTGTTTTTTGGGTAGTTTGGGTTGAAATAAATTGCGCAGCGCGTTAATCATTATGCGAAGATACGTTGTTACTTGGTATAACAAAAAACAGCACACCGAAGTGTGCTGCTTTTAATATAAGTGGGTAATTCAAATGTGCTTAGAATGATTTGGTAATCTTAAAGAAATAAGTGCTGCCAATTTTTGGGGCGCCAACAAAATACTGTTGTTCATGATTGTATAAGTTGGTTACCAATAATGTGAATTGCGTATCTTTTATTTTATCAGGTGAATAGTTTAACGTCAAATCTAAGTCGTGAATTTCTTCAACGGTTCCAACATAAGCGCCTGAGTTTGCAGGGTAGCTCGACTGCCAGCGGAAGTTTAATCCTACGTTTAAATCTAATTTTGTGATATCATAAAATCCGCGAACGGCAATTTTATTTTTTGGAGCATTTAATCCTACATAACCTAATTGAGCACCGGGTAATTCAATTGAATCTTTATCTACCCATGAGTAAGAAAATTGCATGGTAAGGTCATCATTCACATACCAGCTCATTCCGAAATCGGCACCGAAAACGGATACATCACCAAGATTTACATAGGTAACATATTTTGCGCCATTAGGATATTCCATTGGAGAAACTGTTCCTACCGGGAGACCTGCACCTGCTGCTAAAACGAGGTTAATAAATTCATCAACACCCGAGCCGTCGTTGTTTCCACCATAAGCAGGATCGTCATCTAAGGTTGCTGTAACTAGGTTTGCTAATATTTCGTTTGAACCTGTTGTATCAAAATAAGCATCTACAATTAATGGTGTTACATATGCTGCCAGTTCGGCTCCATCAATAAATACGTTTGGAGTAATGTCGGTAAGCGGACTCACATAATCTTGAATCATATTGTAGTAAATATCTACCATTGCAAAAACCTTATCATTAAATAAAGAGCCTTTCCAACCCACTTCAATGGTATTAGTAGCTGAGTTTCTTATCGCACTGTAATCCGTAATGTTTTTTTCATCCAACAAATCAAATTCTTCAGTAGTAAGATTTAATTGTGCAACGGAGTTACCTGCAACCGTTATATCATCAGGCAACCAACCAACTAATGCTGCGCCTAAACCGGGAATAGTAGCATCAAATGCTGTTTGCAATAATCCGCGGGTAGCATCCCAAATTACGTTGTTTAATTCTAAACTGTTGTCCAATGAAAAATATTGATCTGATTCATAACCTAAATATTGCGCATAAGGTGATGTATATTCCGGTAATCCTAACTCATCGTAAGAGTAATGAAAACCTTCGCGATTACCAATTGCATATAATGGCATGTTAGGAACATAATCAGAACCTAAATAGCCTTGGAACAGTGCTGCATAGCCGGTTAAATCGGCGAGTTGCAAAATATCCAAATTCAAATTGTTCGAACTTGGAGCCGAAAATGAACGGTTGTATGTTAAACGGAAAGTGTTTTTGTTATTTGCCTTATAGACTATTGCTGCACGTGGAGAAAAGAAAGCCTCATCAACAAAATTATGATAGTCATACCGCAACGCGCCAATTAAGTTGAATTTTGATGATGCTTTATAATCACCTTGGGCATATGCACCAATTTCTAAAAGATTATCATCTTCCTCATTTTCACCGTTGATAGTATTTTCGGTATCAGGTGCAGTATATATTAAGTCTGTACCATAAACCAAGTTGAGTTTTTTGTTCATCAACTCATCGCCGTGTTGTAATTGTCCAACGTATTGTTTAGATTGGTCGATAATCAAATCACCACTTCTAAATAAATAGGTGCCGCCTGCATCGCTGCCGTTTATAAATGCCTGAGCGAACCAACCTTTGTATAGATACCTTGCTTGAGCATAGTAATATTTCCAACCAACCGCTTGGCCGGCGCCAATTCCTGTTAACTCAATACCATCATTTTCGGTAATACCGCCACTGAAAATTAATTCAGCCGAATTTTTAAATTTATAATCAAAACGTAAATCCAATCCGATTTTGCGAATATGATTGTCGCGAACATTTTCAATAGTATCACCAACTGTTTCTCTACCGGTTGAAGTTTGTTTACCTAATTGGATTTGAACAGGTTCAAACGGATCATCATAAATCCAATCCATACCATCTAAGTAGGTAAACAATATCTTATAGCCGAAGCGGTCATTAATCTTACCCGAATGTCGGAATGAAGCAGTGTAGAACATTCTGTCGCCGATATTATCATAATCGAACAAAGGCTCATAATCAGCATAAACCAGGCCTGTTGCAGGGTCTATTGGATTTGAAATGCCAATTGTATCACTTATTTTACTTCTGAAACCCAATCCGATTGCAGCGGTAGTCATGAATTTCTTTTCTTGTGTCAATGGCGATTTAGTTATCATATGCACAACACCATTTGAGCAGTTCGGGCCATATAATGCAGAAGCAGGTCCGCGCAATATTTCAATTCTTTCTAAGTCGATATTATCGGTTGGAATAAATGTTGCCACGTTTGCTCTTAAACTTGGAACAGCCGCATATCTATTATCAACCATAGTTAGTAACGAACCTGAAAAAATATTGTTAAATCCCCTTACAACCACATTTGTTTGAACCAAACCGGTGTTTATGATATCAACGCCCGGCACACCTTTCAAGTTGGCCATTGGCGTAATGGCAGCAGTATTTTTAAGTTGCTCCGGCGTTATCAATGAAATAGATGCCGGTGCGTCCAAAATCTTTTCTTGTCGGCGCGAAGCACTAACTACAATTGCATCCAGGTTTATGTCTTCTGCCGAAAGGCTTATCGAAATGTTTGTTTGTCCCGCTATCGAAACTTCTTTAGTGGTAAATCCAACTGAACTAATAATAATGGCTGTAGCATTAGCTGGAACACTCAAAGTGAATTTTCCTTCCATGTCTGTTGCTATGCCAACATTATTATCTTCCTTAACAATAACGGTAGCTCCGGGAATAGATTCTCCGGTTGCGGCGTCTTTTACAACCCCTGTAATGGAGCGATTTTGTGCCAATAAAGGCATGGTTGCTAATAAGGTGAAACAAGCGAGTAGAGTAAAAGCTTTTCTCATGAACAAAGGTTTAAGTTAGGTTTAATTCAAGATTTGGTTGCTATTTTTACATCGGTAAAATGTATATTTTTATTGCTATTACTGTCAAAAATACAAATTTGGACTACAATATAGCCCGATTTTTGTATGATTGGTTTACCAATTAAAGAAGAAAGTTATATTATTGGTACCAAATTATAAAATCCGCAACTGTTGAAAAGAAAAACTTTAGGCCTTATTCTAATTATTTTACTGGTGTTTACGGTAGTTGGGGCTATTGTTTTAATTCAGCAAGCCAATCGTAATTTGAGTACCGACGTTGCGGTAAACAGGATTGAGGATGCCTATCAGGAGCTGGAGAAAGAAATAATCAGCACCATTTCCAATGATGTTATTATAAGCAACTTAATAACTGATACCTACACTTTTGAAGAATTTGATAAGCTGGCAGAAAAACCTTTTGGCATTATTGTTTATGAAAGAGATAGCGCCCTCATTTGGACGAATAACTTTATTACGCCTGTTAAGGCCAAAATGGTTTATAATGATTCACCATTGTTCATATCGGAATCGAATGGTGAGTATATTATTTTTCAACATGATTTTCCGGGCGATGTGCATGTTATTGGCTTTTTGCCCCTGCAGTTTGATTTCGGCATCAAAAATAAATATTTGAACCATGTTAAAACGCCCGGTATTCAGATTCCACCTTATTTATCGCTGCAAGCAAGACCCACGGCAAACTCTGCCGCAGTGCATTCGCTTAATGGAAATGAAGTTTTTTACATAACCCAAAGTATAGGTAATGAAGCAATTCCGGTGTATCCAAATGCCGTTTATTGCTTATTCTGTTTTGCCTTTATATTTGCCTTGATATTAGTTTATGCAATTGGTAAGTTTTTGATTAAAAAATGGAATAGCATTGCAGGGGTATTAATAGTTGCTGTATTACTCACAGGGTTATATTTACTTATTCACGCGTTGCTTTATGATGCTGTTCTAAGCCATTTGGCTTTATTTGAACCGCTACACTACGGCTCACCGGGAATAGCAAGTTCTACCGGCGATTTACTCATAAAAACAGTTGTGCTTTTTTGTTTTTCACTATTCTTTTTCAG
>JANMLV010000164.1:0-3713 GCA_031372705.1 Bacteroidota bacterium
ACTCATTTACAACCCATACCAACCCCGCTGAACTAAAAGTATTAGTGAAACAAACCATTGCCACTTATTTAGCTTGCGGATTAGACCCTGAGAAAGTGGTAATTTATGTGCAAAGCGATTTACCCCAAATACCGGAACTGTATTTATTGCTCAACATGCTCGCCTATAAAGGTGAACTGGAAAAAGTAGCAACATTCAAAGAAAAAATTAAAATCCATCAAGAAAACATTAATGCAGGGCTACTCACCTACCCGGTTTTAATGGCTGCCGATATAATTATTCATCGCGCTCATAAAGTGCCTGTAGGAAAAGACCAAGAACAACATCTTGAAATGACACGCAATTTCGCAAAACGATTTAATTCTCGTTTCGAAATAGATTTCTTTCCCGAACCACATGCTTATAATTTTGGGGAAGATTTAGTTAAAGTACCGGGACTCGATGGCTCAACAAAAATGAGCAAAACAGGTGGTGAAACAAATGCTATCTTCTTAAATGAAGAACCGGATACCATCCGCAAAAAAATAATGAAAGCTAAAACCGATGGTGGACCAACAACCAATAATCAACCTAAACCTCAGGAAATTGTAAACATTTTTGAATTGATGAAAATTGTAAGCACACCTGATACACTTTCGGTTTATGAAACGGCATATAATAATTGCAATATCAGATACGGCGACATGAAGAAGCAACTTGCCGAAGATATGATAACTTACCTCACTCCCATTAGAACCAAACTGAATGAACTGATGAAAGATGAAGCCTATTTAAAGCGCGTTGTGCAGCGAGGCGGCGAAGAAGCAAGAGAAAGTGCCGAAAAAACAATTAGTGAAGTAAGGAAAATCATGGGAATTAATTATTTTTAAACCACTATTCCAATTTCTTTACTCAACTTTACCAATCCAACTACCTAATCAAAGTCAATACCAATTAAAATGGCAAAAACAACCAAACAGGCAAAGCCGACAAAAGTGACCAAACCGGCAGCAGATAGTAAGCAGAAAAAACAGCCTGATGTAAAGGTTAAAGCAACACCTGAAGTAAAGGCAGATAAAACAACAAAACCAATCGTTACAACATCGAACGACAGCGAGAAAAAAATAATTCGCCATATTGCAGTTGCCGGAAATATTGGTGCAGGTAAAACTACATTAACACAATTATTGGCAAAACATTTTGGTTGGGATACCCATTATGAAGATGTGGAGAACAACCCTTATTTATACGATTTTTATCAGGACATGCCACGTTGGGCGTTTAATTTGCAAATATACTTTTTGAATAGTCGCTTCAAACAAATGTTGGATATTCAACAAGGCAATAAAACAATTATTCAAGATAGAACCATTTATGAAGATGCGCAAATATTCGCACCCAATTTACATGCAATGGGTTTAATGAGCACGCGCGATTTTCAGAATTATACCGAAATATTTAATTCCATTACTTCACTCATATCTCCACCCGATTTATTAATTTATTTGAGAGGCTCCATTCCTGCTTTAGTAAATCAAATCCAAAAGCGCGGTCGCGAGTATGAAGACAATTTGCGTTTAGATTATTTGCGCAGATTAAACGAATATTACGAAGCATGGATTGCTAAATACAAACATGGCAAGCTATTAATTATTGATATTGACCATTGCAATTTTGCAGAAAATGCAGAAGACCTTGGAAGTGTTATTCAGCGCGTGAATACTGAGCTTTACGGTTTGTTCTAAATTTCTTTTTTATGGATATTGATTTAATTCGCAACGATACCCCCGGAAGTCGTTTGATTAAGCATTTTAATAATGCCGGATGCTCTTTACATCCTAAACCTGTTGTGGATGTTGTTACACAATTCTTAACAGAAGAATCCATGATTGGTGGTTATGAAATTGCAGCATTGCGTGAACCTGAAATTTTAGATTTTTATACTTCTGCCGCAGAGATGTTAAATTGCAAGTCATCGAACATTGCATTTGTAAACAGCGCAACCGATGGATTCGCAAAAGCTATTTCTGCAATACCATTCAAAAAAGGTGATGTTATTTTAACTACGTTAAACGATTATGTTTCAAATCAAATTCAATTCTTATCGCTGCAAAAAAGATTTGGCGTTGAAATAATTCGCGCAAATAATACTTCAACCGGAGAGGTTGACCCCGATTCTATTTTGCAGTTAATAAAAAAACATCGTCCCGTTTTAGTGTCTGTTACACATGTGCCGAATAACACCGGTATGATGCAACCCATAAATGCCATTGGCGCAATTTGTGCTGCGGAAGATGTGTTGTATGCTGTTGATGCTTGTCAAAGTGCAGGACAAATACCGTTAGATGTGCAACAAATTAAATGCGATTTTTTATCGTTTACGATGCGCAAATTTATGCGCGGTCCAAGAGGTTCAGGTGTTTTATTTGTTTCAGATAAAGTATTGCATAGCAAAATGGAACCGCTGTTTATCGATATGCGCGGTGCCGATTGGATGACCGAAAACAACTACCAACAAATTGCAGATGCAACACGATTTGAATATGTTGAACAATCGTATGCCATTTTAATTGGTGCAAAAACTGCCATACGATATTATTTAAATTTAGGGCAAGAAAATGTATTTACACGCAACCAAGAAATATCCGCGTATACGCGCTTAAAACTCGCATCCATTCCCGGAATCCAATTAATGGACCAGGGAATTCACTTAAGTAATATTATTTCTGCTATTACAGAGAAAAAAAATATCTTCGAAATTAAAGCCGCTTTAAACCGTTTAGGTATTAATATTGGCGCTGCGCAGAAGAAGTTTGCGCTACTGGATTTCGAACAGAAGCATATTGAGGGAACACTTAGAATTAGTCCGCACTACTATAATACTTATCAAGAAATTGATATACTTGCGGATTCAATTCATAGTTTAAACCCTTAAAAAATTATGCAAGCAGATGAATTTATTAAACTTGTGGACAATCCCGAGTTTATTTCCGGCATTTACAATTACTGTGATCGCTGGTGCGAGAAATGCATTTATGTAAACCGATGTACAGTTGGCACGTTAGAACAACTCTTACATTTTGGCAAAGACGATGATGAGCCAATTTCTAAAGAAGAATTTACCGGTATGTTAGAAATTGCCACCGGAAATCCAATCGACCCCGATTCAATTAAAACGGTTACCATTGATGTCGATTTTGACGAGTCAAATGGTGAAGAAGGCGTTTTTAATTTGTTAAACTCGCTACCTGATTCAGAAGAGGAAGCCGAATTTATAAACGACATGCGCGAAGCACAGCGGTTTGTAGAATCGCACGAACTAAACAAATTGGCGCATGAGTATACCATTCAATGTTTTAAATGGAAAACGAGTATGCGTCAATATTTCAGCATTGATGAAACTTATGCAAAACCCAAATTTATTTATTGCGGTCCCGCAGATTTAATTGCCGATGCGAACCATCATATAGTTGCCGATGCATTTGAAGTAATTGATTGGTTTTCGATGATGATTGCCGTTAAATTGAAACGTGCGTTGCACGGATATTACACCGATAAAGACGACCACCAACTCGGTGATTTTCAAACCGATTACAATGGTTCAGCAAAGGTGGCTGTATCCGGAATGAGCAGATGTTTAATTGCCTATCAACAATTGCAATTGCATTTTCCGCATGCGTATCAATCAATAGGTAACATTATTGATTTATTAACAGCATTAAAATCAAATACAT
>JANMLV010000193.1:0-7376 GCA_031372705.1 Bacteroidota bacterium
CTGCCGTCGTTGCCCGCTTAGCTCGAACGTTAGCCGTCACAGGCGGCAACCGAGGCGGCTCCACCGTTGACAATACGTATTCCCCGCTTATCATGCGGGTGTGAACACGATCAACTGGCAGCCGAAGGCTCTTCGACAACTCAGGAAGATCGAGGCTCACATCGGGAAGCAGATCCGGAGTGCAGTTACAACCGAGCTCGTTGACCTCAACCAAGCCAGGAACGTCATCGCGATGACGGGCCACGAGTACGGGTACAGGCTGCGCGCTGGGATCCTCCATATCATGAAGAAACTAATTACACCCACAGTGAAGTATGGAATTCAACAGATGGCATTACATGGAATTTTGTAAATGAAGCACCTTGGTTAGGAAGGCATGTAAGTGGTTGGTTGGAATTTGATAATGCTATGTGGGTAATTGGTGGTGACCCTCAATCTGGCTGGCTTAGCGATGTTTGGAGAACTGATGACGGAATTAATTGGATACAGTTGTTAGATACCATTCCCGATTTTGAACCCAAGCGCACTATGCATAATGTTGCTGCATTAAACGATAATATTTATAATTTCGGTGGGCAGCAAATTGAATATGTTGGAGGCTCTTTGAATCAAGTTTGGAAATCGCCCGATGGCATTAATTGGGAACAATTACCTGATGCTCCATGGTTAGGAAGAGGAGCAATGTTAGGCAGTTGCGTAGATGATGAAGGTAATATGTGGTTGCTCGGTGGCGGCAGATTATGGGATCGCAGATGTTATAATGATGTATGGAAAACAAGTGATGGAGTAAATTGGAATTTAGTTACGGCTTCAGCTCCATGGGCACCTCGCTATTGGCATAATGTTGCATGGTACGACAATAACATGTGGGTTATTAATGGCGTTGCCTATCAAACTGATAATGCTGAAACTTGGTATTCGTCGAACGGTGCAGACTGGTACGAATTAAAAAACTCTCGCTACACGGCTCGACATGCGGCTGCACTTACTGTTTATAATAACGCCATTTGGTCAATGACCGGAATTGGTACCAATGATGTTTGGAAATTAACTAATCAATTAACAATTGGCATAACTGAAAATACAATAAGTTCAAACATGCAGTCAACAATTTCTCCAAATCCATTCAGTGATGCAACAATTTTAACTATTGACGGCGTAATAACAACACCGTTAAATTTATTAATAAGCAATGCAGAAGGGCAACTTGTTCAGATTGTAAAAATTACAAATAATTCAACTCAAATTAACCGTAGTAATTTACCTGCAGGTTTATATTTTTATCAAATACTAAACAATAAACAAACTATTACTACCGGTAAATTTGTAATTAATTGACGGAACTGGGGATTCAGCAATATAGGGCCGAAAATATGATAGCGCATTACATGTTGTAATTTAATCCAAGCCCTGTAGGGGCGACAGAATGGTAGCAAGATGACACGAGATGCACGAATCCCAGCCCTGTAGGGGCGACAGAATGGTAACAAAATCATATGAATAGCACAAATCCAAGCCCTGTAGGGGCGGCAGAATGGTATACGACAAATAATAGCGACTCATTAACGTCTCAATTTCGCCATCCGGAAAGCGGTTGCTTGGAAACCAAACCGCGGACAATACCTTGAATTCAGCCCTGTAGGGGCGACAGGTGCCGTTCCATGCCATTCCTACACATCCTCATTTTTCGCTATTTTTGAACCTCTAATTCATCAAATAAATTACTACAAAATGAAAAAATATCTATTACTATCCTTTGTATCATTCGTTTTCAATACGTTGTTGACTGCTCAAACAGATGACCTATACTTATGGCTCGAAGACGTTGACAGCGAAAAATCAATGGAATTTGTGAATCAACACAACAAGGCAACCGTCGATATACTTTCCAAACAACCTGCGTATCAAAGCATTTATGATAAAAGTTTAGAGATATACAACTCAACCGACCGTATTGCTTATCCCAACATTTTGGGTGAATATGCATACAATTTTTGGCAAGATAAAGAGCATGTCCGCGGTATTTGGCGTCGTGCAACCAAAGAAAGTTATTTGAGCGGTAATCCGAAATGGGAAATTTTATTAGACATTGATGCTTTAGCAGCGAAAGATGATATTAAATGGGTTTATAAAGGAGCAACAGGGTTGTATCCTAAATATGATCGATTCCTCATTAGCTTGTCTAATGGTGGAGGCGATGCCGTTTATGTAAAAGAATTTGACCCTAAAACAAAATCATTCATTGATAACGGTTTTAAAATGGATGAATCAAAAGGCGGAGCCAGTTATTTAGATGAAAATACAGTAATAGTTTCTTCAGATTTTGGTGATGGCACCATGACAACTTCAGGTTACCCTAATCAAGTTAAAATATGGAAGAGAGGCACGGATTTAAAAGATGCTCCAATGATTTTTCAAGGCGAATTAACTGATGTAGGAACATGGGGAGGTGTAATGCGCGATGGTGAAAAAAATTATGCTATCGTTACTAGAGCAATGACGTTTTATACTACCCAAACCTATGTAATTATTGACAATAAACCGGTGAAACTTAATTTACCAGAAGACTGTAGTGCAAATTTTATTTTAGACGGTAAACTAATCGTTTCATTAAAATCTGATTGGGATTTAGGCGGTATTACTTATAAGCAAGGTGATATTATTAGTGTTGGTTTTGAATCATTATTAAATGGTGATAAAGATATGCAGTTAATTTATCGCCCAAATGAATTCAGTAGCGTTTCAGGAATTTCATCAACAAAAAATAAATTGTTGGTAGAAATAATTACGGATGTAAAAAGTGAGTTATATGTTTATACTTACGAAAATGAAAATTGGAAAAAAATAAAAGTTCCGGCACCTGATTTCGGTACATTATCGGTTTCAAGTACTGATGAATTTTCAGATATGTATTTTTTTAATTTTGCGAATTTCTTAACGCCAACAACGTTATATGTGGCTGATGCAAAAGATAATTCTGTTAAGCCGTTAAAATCATTACCGGCGTATTTTGATGGCAGCAAGTATAAAGTAGAACAGTTTAAAGCTAAATCGCCCGATGGCACGATGATACCTTATTTCATGATTTCTGCAAAAAACATCGAATTAAATGGTAATAATCCAACGCTATTGTATGCTTATGGTGGCTTTGAAGTATCATCACAACCATTTTATTCAGGAACAATTGGCACAGCTTGGTTAGATTATGGTGGCGTATATGTATTGGCAAATATTAGAGGTGGCGGTGAGTATGGGCCAAAATGGCATCAATCCGGTTTAAAGGAAAAACGCCAAAATGTTTACAACGATTTTCATTCAGTGGCTGAAGATTTAATTGCTAAGAAAATTACATCGCCTCAACATTTAGGAATTATGGGCGGAAGCAATGGCGGATTATTAGTAGGTGTTGCATTTACACAGCGCCCCGATTTATACAACGCAGTTGTTTGTCAGGTTCCATTATTAGACATGCAGCGATTTAATAAATTATTGGCAGGAGCAAGTTGGATGGGAGAGTACGGCAATCCTGATATCCCGGAGGAATGGGAGTATATCAAAAAATATTCACCTTACCACAATATAAAAGCAAATACAAAATACCCTGAAGTGTTTTTCACGACATCAACTCGCGACGACCGTGTTCATCCCGGGCATGCTCGTAAAATGGTAGCGAAAATGGAAGGTATGGGTTACAAAGTTTATTATTATGAAAATATTGAAGGAGGCCATGCAGGGTCTTCAACCAATGAACAAAGAGCAAAATCAACAGCCTTATCATATGCCTATTTGCTGATGAAGTTGAAATAAAAAATATAATTAAGTTTAAAAATGCTGCTTGGAAATTAGTTTCTTGGCAGTATTTTTTTTACAACATTATGGGTGCTCCCTAGGGTGAAATTGTACCCGGTGCAACTTGATTTCTTATTTTACGTTTAATGGTATATTTAATACAATACTTGTACCGCTATTGCTGCCGGTATTTATTGTTAATTTACCCTTTAACTTACTTGCTCTCATTTTCATGTTATTAATTCCATTACCTCCGAAAAGGGGTTTGTCAGTTGCCGTTACATCCGGAATAATACCTTTACCATTATCTCGAATTTCCATAATTAATGATTTGTTAACTACTGCAAAAGAGATAATAAGTTCGCTGCATGCTGAATATTTAACTGCATTGTAAACAGCCTCTTTAAAAATTAAATAAACATCCCTGCGCTTCTCCATCGGTAATTTTAAATTTTCAAGAATTAAGTTTTGCTCCATGCTCAGATTTATTCCGTTAAGAGTGCATTGCTCTAAAGCGTAGTTATGCATTCTAGTAATGATATCCTTAAATGAATCATTTGAAGGCTTAATTGCCCAAACAATATCGCTCATACTGTCAATCATGTCTTTCGAACTACTACTCATTTTTTCTAGCAATGGTCCTGTTGATGAATTGTCATCCCGAATTTGATTTTTAATAATATCGCTATACATACTTATGCTGCTCAATGTAGACCCAATATCGTCGTGCAGGTCAGATGCAATTTCATTGCGAATGGCTAATTGACGCAACTGCTCCTTAATTCGACTTCTATTAAATAATAACAAAGCAATGGTGATTATAATTATTATTAAAAGTATCGCAATATTTCGAAACGTAATTTGAAGCTGCTTTTCTTTTTCCCTTAATTGATTTTCTATCTTTAAATTTTCTATTTGTTGCTCTTTTTGGGTTGATTCGAATTCCTCTTTTAATCGCAATAATTCAATTTTCTTTTCCTCTGAGTTTAAGCTGTCACTTAAATTAATATATTTTTTATAAAATGAGAGCGCTTGTTCAGGGTCATTCATTAATTCATAGACTTTATACTTTTTATTATAAGCATCTACCGTATAATTAAATGCACTAGTAAGTTTGAAGATAGCAATTGCAGAATCCAAATTAATTAGTGCTGCATCATATTTACCGGTCGCAACGTATACATCAGCTATATTTAATAACTCATATCCTACATCTGTAACCGAATTAAGCTCTTGCATGATATCTTTCGCTGTATTAAAATTTTGAAGTGCGAGCTCATATTGGTCCAGTTCCAAATGGGCATTACCAAGATTTTCATATGCAATTGCTTGGTTATACAAATCACCTGATTTATCATGGATCGAAATTGCTGTTTTTTGTTTGTTAATAGCTTCTAACGGCCTACCCATGGCAAGCAACAGGTTGCCATAGCTGGTATATCCATTTCCAATCATGGATAGCTTGTTGTCCAAACCCGTTTCTTTTATTTGCTCAAGAATTTTTATTGATTTCAATATGTAGATTTCAGCTTGTTTAAAATCACCCATATCGCGATAAATATTACACATGGTCTGAGCTACCACAGCAACTAAAACTGAATCATTATTTTTTTCGGATATTTTTATTGCCTGCAATTCACTCTTTAACGCACTGTTTTGGTCATTTATAAATTGGTAAACAAGTGCCATATTGTGCAGTGTTTTGGCTTTATTTAAATCATTATCAGGCAAATACGTCAATTCCTGCTCAAAATAATCGAGCGAAAGATTGTATAAACCCTTGGTTTGATTTGCAAGTCCCAATAAATTGTAAGCTGAGAATATAATTTTGTTGTCGCCTAATTCCTCTGCAAGCGTAAGTGCTTTTTTGGCAAAGAAAATAGCAGTGTCCGCATCTGATCTATATAATTGATATCCATAATCTAAATATGCTTTAGGAAGCTCATCTTGATCACTGGAGTATTCAATTATCTTTAATAAGGAATCGGTGTTTATTTGTGCTTTAGTGGGAAACGTAACCACGAAATAAATGATTAGGGAGCATAATATAGTAGTTTTAATTCTCATTTCCGGGTTACTTAAATTTGCACTTTAAAACTAAGGTAATAGTTTAATTACAATATTGACCAAGTAATTTTTTTTAGTACGTTACAGTTGGTATCTCTGTTATCCGAAGTGTTAACCAAATGTTGTTATTTAATTTAAATTATTTACCAAAACGCTGCCGATTGAGGTATTCATCAACTCTTTCTCCAAAATAAATTGCTCAATTTCCGGTAAATTTTAATTGGTAAAGCAACCAACAACCAATTTCAATCATCAAAACCATCATTAACTTATTGTTAAATCCTCAAAATCATGATTTTTTCATTGTTTTTACGGAACTTTGCATCCGATTTAAAGAATGGAATCAATTAAACCCTTAAAATTCACTATTAAATGATAATCAGAAGTAAAGCACCCTTGCGCATTGGATTAGCCGGCGGCGGAACAGATGTTAGCCCGTATAGCGACATTTATGGCGGATGCATTCTCAACGCAACCATTAATAAATATGCCTATGCTACTATCATTCCTCGTCGTGATGGTAAAATAATTTTGCATGCCCGCGACCGCAATGAATGCATTGAATTGGAATCGGAGTCGAAATTGGCAATTGATGGTAAATTAGATTTATTAAAAGGGGTTTATAACCGTGTGGTGAAAGATTTTAATCATAATGCTCCGCTTTCTTTTGAGCTAAATACCTACGTGGATGCGCCTCCGGGCTCCGGATTAGGCTCTTCATCAACATTGGTTGTGGCTATTGTAGGAGCATTTACTGAGTGGTTAGGCTTACCCTTAGGTGAATATGATATTGCACACCTTGCCTATGACATTGAGCGCAAAGACTTGGCAATGGCAGGCGGAAAACAAGATCAATATGCAGCGACTTTCGGTGGATGGAATTTTATGGAGTTTTCAAAAGATGATAAAGTAATTGTAAATCCATTGCGCATTCGTCCTGAATATCTCCAAGAGTTATCATTTAACATTTTGATGTATTACACCGGAACCAGTCGCTTGTCGTCAACCATTATTGAAGCACAATCGAGCAACGTGACTAAAAAATCGGATAAGTCGATTGAGGCGATGCACAATTTGAAGGAACAGGCTTACATGATGAAAGAAGCCATTTTAAAGGGTGATTTACCACGAATTGGCGATATTCTTGATTTTGGCTGGAAAAATAAAAAGGCAACAGCAGTTGGTGTTACCAGCGACATAATTGATGAGATTTACGAAAGTGCCATGAAAGCCGGCGCTACAGGAGGTAAAATTTCAGGTGCAGGCGGCGGTGGTTTTATGACCTTTTATTGCCCCGGCAACACAAGATATAAAGTTATTGATGTATTAAACACTTTTGGTGGCGAAGTACATAATTTAGAATTTTCAAAATACGGACTAACATCATGGGAAGCAAAATAGAACAAATTAAAGGCGTAATTGCCGAAAGCATCAGGGTTAAAAATGAAATATTGAATAACCCGGAAATGATTGCTAAATGCGAAGAAATCTCAATGAAAATTGCAGAGGCTTTTCGTCAA
>JANMLV010000254.1:0-10513 GCA_031372705.1 Bacteroidota bacterium
ATTAAATACCGGCTGTCCGGTAAAAAAAGTAGATTTGCCCATGAGTTTAGTTTTTGGTCGCAAATCAAAACTAACACTTATTGGGAGTTCTTCGGAGCTCCCTTTTTTTTGAAACCTATTTTTTACCGGACACCAGTGATCTGCACATCTGCACATTCGCACATTGGCTCCCTCTTATATTTTCCTTATACTTGCATTGCTAAACCGACATAAAATGAATACTATTCCTACCGTAAACCTCGCCGATTTTTTATCAGGCGACCCTGAAAAGAAGCATAAATTCGTTCAAGAACTAGGTAAAGCCTACCAAGAAGTTGGTTTTGTGGCAGTGCAAAATCATGGCATTAATCAGCAATTGGTCGACGATTTTTATAAGGCAGTGGAACGTTTTTTCGCTTTGCCGGATGATGTTAAAAAACAATACGAAGTGCCCGGATTGGCCGGACAGCGAGGGTTTACGTCGTTTGGTAAAGAACATGCAAAAAATAGCAGTGCCGGTGATTTAAAAGAATTTTGGCAAATTGGTCAAACTATAGAGGATGGTGAAATTGTTGCTGATAATTATCCTGAAAATGTGAAAGTGAATGAAATTGCCGATTTTAACGAATTGGGATATCAACTTTATCGCGGTTTCGAGAAATCAGGCCGAGCGTTATTGCAATCGCTCGCATTGTTTTTAGGGCTGGATGAAAATTATTTTGATGCTAAAATTCACAACGGCAATTCAATTCTAAGAGCAATTTATTATCCCCCAATAATTTATGAGCCCGCTTCGGCAATTCGCGCTGAGCAACATGAAGATATTAATTTAATAACGCTGCTCGTTGGTGCATCCGCCGATGGTCTTGAGGTAATGGACACTGCCGGCAATTGGGTAGCCGTAAAAACAGCGCCTACCGAAATTGTTGTAAATGTTGGCGATATGTTGCAGCGGCTTACCAATAATGTGCTGCACTCAACAACCCATCGAGTGGTTAATCCACCAAAAGAAAAATGGCATACACCGCGTTTTTCCATACCTTTTTTCCTGCATCCTAAATCAGAAATGGACCTTTCTTGCTTGCAGGACTGTATCTCATCCAACAACCCATCTGCCTATGAGCCAATAACAGCGGGTGAATATTTAGATGAAAGGTTAAGGGAAATCGGGTTGAAAAAGTAAGCTACTCCGCACACACGCATTTATTAAGCCATATCAGGCAATAGTTAATTTTATGAGAACGATGCTTTGGGAAGTGTATTTACCCAAAGATTTCTATTATTTTTGTCACTTAATCCTTTAAAATCGATAGTATAAAACTCAAATTATGAAAAAAATAATATGCTTACTCAGTTTTGCAGCCTTAATAGGCGAAGCAAATGCCCAAGTGAAAACAATAGACCAAACAGGTTTGCACTTCGGACTCCAAGGCGGATTTAACAGTGTTTGGATCCTTAACCAAAACAACTATGGTTTCCAAGAACTGGACTATTCTCGCACATTCGGATTTTCAACCGGCCTTGCAATTGGATATAATTTCGAAAACACATTGGGTGTGCAAGTAGATATTAATTACGCAACAATGGGTCAAGATTATTTCGATGTATCTAAAGACTTTTGCAATATTGATGTAAATGGAGATAACAAACCGGAAAAAGTTGAAACCTATCGTTATATCGATTTAAGTTATGTTCAAATTCCTATTCAATTTAGATATCAAAGTGAAAGAAAAAAGAAACAAATAATTTCATTTCACGCCATGGCAGGACCAACACTTGGATTTTTAGCATCTGCGAAAATGGTGTATGAAGCAGATACTGCATACGACGGAAATATTGTTGTTATTTCAGGTGATTCAATTGACTATATGGTACCTGAATTTTTTCAAACCGCTGCCACCGAAAGTGCAGATGCTTATTTTTCCGGAATCGATTTCGGTATGAGTATTGATATAGGTGTTGATATTTATGTTTCTGAAAACATTTATATTACCCCGGCTTTTAAAGGATACTATGGACTAACAGATATTAATTCAACACCAACACGTGAGCGCAGAAAAGATATCGAAACAACTGCATACGACGGAGCTTCTAAAAACGCATTCGGCGGATTATCCTTAGGTATTCATTATTTAATTGGAAGTAAATAAAATTTTTACCATAAAAAAAGCCGCACGATTTTTCGTGCGGCTTTTTTATTATTTACAATTGCTGCTATTTATTCAACAACAATATTTTTACTTACTGATTGTCCGTTGCTTGTTATTTTCACTAAATAAACACCCGCTGCATTTTGAGTTAAATCAACCGGAACTGTAATAGTACCGTTTGCATTGGTAATTGTTTTAGCATAAACCTGCTGTCCTGTTACATTCGAAATAGCTACAGATACTGCATCAACAGTATTGGTATTTAATTCGATATTAAATATGCCGGTAGTTGGATTAGGATAAACATTAAATGCATTTAATGCAGATACTTCACCAATTGAGGTACAAACTTTTACTTCAACTTCCATGCCTGTGCGCTCGCTCGGACAAGCAAAAATACTATTACCTGTTACATGCCAGTCGTAGAAATAATACCAACGTGATTCATCAAAACTACTGTTAGTTATACTAACTAACCCGTCAACATTATATGGATAATCGGTTCCTGCTGTACTGCGTTTTAATTTTGGAGCAATGTCACCAAATGTAGCAGTATTTGTTGCATCACTGGTTCCAAGACGATAATTTGTTCCGGCAGGAACATCAAAATTTAAATCTATAACTGTTGTTCCGGATGGAATATTCATTGTTAAATCATCAATTATGGTTCCTGCTGCATTGCGCAATTCAATGGTGCGATCACCGGCATAATCGGTATATACTTTTACCGATTGTAAAGTGAAATCTTCTAAAGCATCAAAAACTTCGTAGCCATTATATGGCGAACCTGTGCTATAATCTGAACCTTCATGATTGGTTTGACCAACAAAAGCATCAATTGCAGAAACAATTTCTGTTACATTTTCAACATAAAACATTGTATTCTCATATAATTCTGCTGTAAGTAAAGTTGAACCGGTGCCTAATAATGTGCCACCAATTGGAGCATTATACCAATTAACAATACCGTCGGCTATTGCAGTTAATTCAGTTCCCCATCCAATACAAACTACAGGTGACGGGTTAATTGTTGCAATAGCACTTTCAATCATTTCAACTACAATGGTATCAGTATAAATATCACCACATTCGCGTTCCACAAAACAATAATATGTTCCTGCTTCTGTAATAGTAATTGCATTTGTTGTGGCACCATTCGACCAAGTATAAGCAGTTCCAATTGGTGATACACTCAATTCTACAAATTCACTTGCGCAAATTGTTAAAACACCGGTTTCCATTTCATTCCCGCCACTGTAATTAATTCCTAACGATGTGAGATCTTCCGGTTGATCTATTAACGTAATTGGTACGGCAATAACGTTATTGTTATCGCTTTCTTCATCATAATTGCCATTCGGGTCAATTTCTACAACAATATAATAATCACCATTGCAAACACCGTCAGGCAAAACTATTTCCATACCATCAAGGTAGTAATCATAAATGTCTAAATAACCAACTGAAATTCCTTGATTGGTGATAGCACAATTGTATCCACCGCCACCTAAACCATAGTTATCGATGGCATTGGTAACAACGGTGCCATCATCTTCGCGACAGTAGCCATAGTTTGAAGGTGAAGCACAATTAGCTAAATCCATCAAACAAAATCCCATCTTAGTGCCATATCCAAGTATTGGCCATTCTAAAGGATCTTCAACACCATCTATAGGTTTACGCAATGTATAAACACCCCAGTTGTCAGTGTGAAAGTGACCGTGGTCAGGGTGATAAGTCATCGTTCCGGCAGCTTTTTCCCAATAAGTCATGGTTGCTCCGTTTTTATGATAAATTCTCTGATTAATAATCTGTTTTGGCGAAGAACCATCAGGACACGTTGCCAATCCACCTGCATCATAAATAGTGTCGCCGCCGCAAACATAATAGTCGGTAGCTACAACTCTTAACGGTCCGTGACCAATATTTGGTGTTCCTACTGCCAATAACAATTGGCCCGGATTCTCAACTACAGATGCATCTTCGGCAGTAAGGTCATACGACGCGGTAATGTCAGGCAACAAATCGCATTCGGTTGAACCATCCAAGCAGTCGCAATCTGTAGCATTGGTTACAGTGCACTGATTATAAGCCACAACCGGAGCTACTGCCAAAAAAAGAAGTAATAATTTTTTCATATTGATTTTTTACTGAGATTAATTTTACTCTAAAAGGTGACGAAAGTTAACAATATTTTATACCTCCACAAAAAATACTGACAAAAATGAATATTTCATGGCAAAAGAGCACAAAACGTCAATGTCACAAAATGGGCAAAAAACAACAAAAAAAAGACCTGCAAATCAGTTTGCAGGTCTTTTGCCGGTATATTTTTATTTTTTTACGCTTTTATCTCCCAAACTTCACTTCCACGTAACATTTTATCTAAATCGCCCTCACCTTTACCTAATGCAGCGTTTAATTGCTCTGTCATTAAATCTTCGTAAGTGGCACGTTTATCTGTTGCATAAAAAACGCCAAACGGACGTGGTAAGTGACCTTCAATACTTGGATTATCGAAAATACGCGCTAAAATTTGCGCTTTATAAATATCTGTTTCATCGTGAATCCACAAATCGTCTTTAGTAAAGCCTGCATTTAAATCAACGGCAACCGGTGTAAATCCGTCTAATTTAATTCCCCAATTATCGGTCTCACCAAATACTAAAGGCTGACCGTGACGAACAAATAAATCGTTAACTTTTTTATTCGCTTTTTCGGTAAATACTTCAAATGCGCCATCATTAAAAATGTTGCAATTTTGATATATTTCTAAAAACGAAGTTCCTTTATGTGCGTTAGCACGAATTAATGCTTCCTGTAAATGTGCAGGGTCGCGATCCATACTTCTGGCAACAAAAGTGGCATCAGCACCAAGTGCTAAAGCAGCAGGATTAAATGGATGATCTACCGAACCCATTGGTGTTGATTTAGCAACTTTACCTAATGGCGATGTTGGTGAATATTGTCCTTTTGTTAATCCGTAAATTTCGTTGTTGAATAATAAAATATTTACATTAAAATTTCTACGCAATAAATGTATCATGTGATTGCCACCAATCGATAATCCGTCACCATCGCCGGTAACTATCCATACACTTAATTCAGGACGCGCAGCTTTTAATCCCGATGCAACCGCAGTGGCGCGACCGTGAATACTGTGCATACCAAAGGTATTCGTATAATAAGGAAAACGCGAAGAACAACCGATACCCGATACCACAACTATGTTCTCTCTCGCAATACCCAACTGCGGCAACACAGTGTGCACTTGCTTCAAAATAGAATAATCACCACAACCGGGACACCACCTTACTTCCTGGTCAGTTGCAAAATCTTTCGATGTTAATTGAATTGTTTCACTCATAATATTTTTTTTATTTTTTCCATTCACCGCCAGGTGAATATTTTTAATTTATTTTATTTTAAAATCCCCAATGTGCTACACTAATCATCAGTTCATAATACTCAAAACCGGCTGTTCAATTAGCTAATTAGCTAATTTGCTAATTAGCTAATTAGCTCCATAATCGCCTCAATCAACTCACTACTCGTAATTGGTGTTCCTTTAATTTTATTATAAGGAATTGCAGGTATCATAAATTTATCTCTGATAACTTTCACCAACTGACCGTTATTAATTTCCGGAACAATTACTTTTTCATAATTCAATAATATTTCACCTAAATTTTTAGGGAAAGGTTTTAAATAACGAACATGTGCATGTGCAACTTCAAAACCATCAGCCAATAAATGGTTAACGGCACTTTGAATTGAACCATATGTTGAACCCCATCCTAACACTAAAATTTTTCCTTTTGCAGGACCGCTTTCAATTGTTTGTAATGGAATATAATCAGCAATACGCTCCACTTTTTCTTCGCGCAATTTCACCATGTATTCATGGTTTTCTGCATCGTAAGAAATGTTGCCGGTAATATGTTCTTTTTCTAAACCACCAATTCGGTGTTCAAGTCCTTTAGTTCCGGGAATTGCCCATGGGCGACTTAATTTTTCATCGCGTTGGTATGGTAAATAAGCTGAACCATCTTCAATAGGTTTAGCAAATTCTACTTTAATTTCAGGTAAATCAGCAGCTTTTGGAAACTTCCAAGGTTCAGCACCATTGGCAATATAACCATCGCTTAACATCATAACCGGTGTCATGTGTTGTAATGCAATGCGGCATGCTTCAAAAGCCACGTCAAATGCATCAGATGGCCTTGCAGCAGCAATTACCGGCATTGGGCACTCGCCGTTTCTACCGTATAATGCTTGTAATAAGTCGGCCTGCTCTGTTTTGGTTGGCAATCCGGTTGATGGACCTGCGCGTTGAATATTTACAATTACTAAAGGTGTTTCCAACATCACCGCAAGACCCATTGCTTCACCCTTAAGTGCAATACCCGGGCCCGATGTAGTTGTCATTGCAAGATGACCGCCAAACGAAGCGCCAATTGCTGAGCAAATAGCCGCAATTTCATCTTCCGCTTGAAAAGTGCGCACACCAAAATTTTTGTTTGCAGCTAAATAATGCAAAATATCCGATGCCGGTGTAATAGGATAAGAACCTAAAAACAAAGGCAATCCGCATTTTTTACTTGCGGCAATAAAGCCCATTGCTGCAGCATCGTTACCCATAATACTGCGGTAAATGCCGGGTTCCATTTTGGCAGCCTCTACTTTATAGCGCGATGTAAATACTTCGGTAGTATCAGCATAATTATAACCCGCTTTTAGGGCGCGTAAGTTAGCCTCCAATACATCCGGTTTTTTACCAAATTTAGCAGTAAGAAAGCGTTCACTCGATTCCAATGTGCGGCTATACATATAGTATAGAAAGCCCAACACAAACATATTTTTACAACGGTCCTTCTCCTTAACACCCATTGTAATGTCGGCAAGCGCCTCGCGAGTAAGTTTGGTAACGTCAATTTTAATAACATTATAGCCATCTAAAGTGCCATCTTCCAAAGGGTTGGTAGCAGCATTAGCCAAACGCATATTTCTGGAATCAAATCCATCCACATTCGCTATAACAATAGCGCCTTTTTTAAGCGCATAAAGATTAACTTTCAAAGCCGCCACGTTCATCGCAACCAATACATCGCAAGCATCGCCCGGCGTATATATTTTGCGACTACCAAAGTGTAACTGAAAACCGGAAACGCCCGGCAACGTGCCTATTGGCGCGCGAATTTCAGCAGGAAAGTCAGGAAAAGTTGCCAAATCGGAACCTAAAAGTGCGGTGTTAGTTGTAAACTGCCCACCGGTAAGCTGCATACCGTCACCACTATCGCCGGCGAATTTGATGACTACATCTTCAAGTGTTGTAATATCCATATTTCTTTTACATTGTTTCGGTCAGCACATAGCCTCCCATTCGAGGCGCTAAGTTAAGGAATTGTGGCAACAAAAAAGGCGATAAAAAACTTTCAAAATTTCAGCATTTAAACCGGCATTTGGGGGCATGCCGCAGGGCAGTTTTGTTTCCAAACTAAAATCATGCTGCGGCACCGCGCTTTTCGCTGCAAGTCCTCGCTCGTTCCTCGCTGTGGGCTTTCCGCTGCAATCGCTTGCCCGGGTTTAGAGGTCTTTTTGTTCATTTTCATGCCCTTGTAAATTGTCAGGAGTTCTAAAACCTGATGGGTTTAAACCCTTTAGGTCTTAATTACGATGAAAAGAGCATAAAAAACAAATCTTAGGCGGTTAAAATTTTATATTAACTATACTTTAGATTTTTAATTGGGAATTTCAGGAAAAAAATTATTAAAAAACGTAGTCTGCAAAATTGTTATGTCGATATTAAATCCATTTAAAAAATTCAGAGTTAAAAATTTACCTTAAAAGCATTTTTTAAAATTCAAAAAAGTAATTCACTTCTACATTAATATAATAATTATCAATCCGCATAAAATTTCCGAATGTTTCGCTAACGACGTTTTCATCTGTCAATAAGAAAGAAGGTCCTGCTTTAATCCATACAGGCCCGATCATACCACCGATTTTAGGATTTAATGTTGTTTGTCTGCCAACAATATCACCTTCTGAATCTGATAACCACAACCTTGTTAATGCACAATCTAAAGTTACCGGCCCGGCTTTTAATCCAGCAGTTCCCGAAATTGAAAATGCACCGGCGAAAAAAACAAACATTGATGCTTCCAATCCAAAATAAATGTTACAGTTTTGTAATTCCTGATTCGCGCCTTCTTTATTATTTAGAAAGTTATAACTTGCGTATGCACTCAATTTAGGCAGACTGACAAAATTTTCCTGCCCGATTCCAATTCCGACCGATCCAACAAATTTAAGGTTATCAATATATGGCTCTGTAGTTTGCCCAAAAGTATTTGAGTGTGCACAAATTAACAATCCTAAAATCAATAGTTTGGGGCCCATTACTTTACAAAGTTAATAGTTATTCAGAAATTATTCAGAGGGTAATATCTGATCCCAATCAATTCAAAATTTTTGATGTTATGGATTTTTCTTTTCAGACCACTTTTCATCATTGAAATCCTCTACAACATTACCACTAGTTTTAAGTGCCTTCCTTCCCCAATATTCAATTATTGTGTATTTAGTTTTTCAAGCTCCAATTCTATGTCTTCCATTTTCCTAATTCTATCCGCCATAAGAATTTCAGAATTGAGCCTGAATGCATTATTTTCAAATTCAGTGAATTTGGGATTTTGATACCCGCACCTTTACTTCGCCATTCGTACCAAATTGGTTGCATAGGCGCAGTTTTTGCATCTCTCTTCTAGTTAATGCGTTACACTGCCGCAGTTATGTGTTGACCTTGCGTATTTAATGTTTAAAAAGATTATTTAGTTTAATAGATGCTCAGCTTATTTTCAAAATGGGAATTGTTGTTTTTAATAATAACAGTTTGGAGCTTGGCGAAGAATCGGATTTCGAAGCACTAAACTGTCAATACCGCACAAAAGTTGATACTAGGTAGAATGTTCAATTAACCACTGAACCCGCTTTTTTGCCAAACGCCTGTTACCGCATAGTGCATTCTCAGTTGATGTCAATTGCTGTCAAATTTGTTGCTCGAATTTTTACCTTTTTCACAGCTTTGCATTCCATTAAACTTGGGTCAAAGAAGACAATATTATTGCCTTCCCTGTGCAAAGAACTTCTAAATCGAATTCCCTTTGCACCTGTAAATACTTTAATGTATTCACAAATAAATTGTGTAGGTATATACTCTAATTCACTGTCGTACCGTCTCATTGGTTTAGATAAATCTTTACTAATCCTATCCCTTAATAATTTCCCTTGTATCGTATCTTTTACATTGTCAGGTTGAAAGAGAGGAGAGTCTTTAGTAAAATCAACAATATCTACAGATGGATTTTCTTCTTTTAGTTGAAATGTTGCAACGCTAATTTCATCTAAATAAGATGCTCTTACTTCATAAAGTACTGTATTTTCGTCTTCGCTTAAATATAAGAAAGGAATTCCAGCGGGATTGGCTCTACCGCCACTAGCAATTTCTTTATTTGGACAACCCATTTCTTCGTTAGTGTAAACTGGTAGCCCACTTTTATGATGAATTCTTGCACGAAATAATTCAATGTTGTTGGTTAAATTGAATTGAGTATTAATGTCACGCAAGAATGCATCCCAGTTGAATTCCCCTTTTCCAAGGCGATGAATATCAATAACAAAACGATTCTTCCATTTAAGTTCATCTTTCAAAGTTTCCCAATGACCAAAATTTGCAATTATTTCATTTGAATAATTCACAAATTCATCCGGGGAAGTTATTTGTGTTTGTATTTTTGGAAGTACAAAATTTAAAACCTGATTTGCGATTTCATTAGAAGTGAAAAAACTCCAATCTCCTTGTATCTTTGAAATAAGATTTAATCCATCATCTACTAACCTGAAATTGTCTATCAACTCTTGAAAAAAATCGTATATTTCCGAGAGGTCCAAAAGAGGCTGACTTTTAGAGCTGCAAACAATGCAATCACCTATTTCAGTGCTGGTGAGAATAAAGCCTTTAAGTTCTTTGTCGGAAAAACAATTTGCACAAACCTTCATGAAATTATCTATTTTTTATATAATGACTTAATACCAATAAATGGTTCTTAATAGATATTTTTTTAACTGTTCCTAAACCAGGATAGTGTTGATTGTCATAATAAGATTCCAATTCAGTAATTGCTGAGTTAGTAATTCCGTTTTCTCTACAATAGTTTACCGCTTTTTCAGCAGCTTCAGCAAATTTGCCCTGCACGTTGGCTATAGAGTCATTGGTTTCTGATGTGAAATGCCTAATCCAAATTTGATTTTCGGTATACAAATATGTTAAATGAATAGCTACAGCTCTCGGTGTACTTCCTCCATCAATATATTCGCTTGGG
>JANMLV010000270.1:0-11216 GCA_031372705.1 Bacteroidota bacterium
TTATTTAAAGGGTTTTCGGGCTTAATTAGGATTAGAAATTCAGATGATGCCATGGCTGGATTTTGGAAATTAAAACAGTTCTAATTGTTGTGATGGTAGTTGAACAGGTTCGGGTTTGCGGCCGAAGTAGACTTCCATCATCCCAAATTGCTTATCGGTAACGGTGAGTATGCCAATGTGTCCTCGTTCGGGCAATATTTTTTTTACACGGGCAACGTGCACATCAGCGTTTTCACGGCTAGGACAATTTCTTATGTAAATGCTAAATTGGAACATGGAAAATCCGTCCTTCAGGATTTTTTTCCTAAAGTCCGTATAGATTTTCCGCTGAACGGCTGTTTCCGTTGGCAGGTCGAAGAATACAAGTACCCACATAACTCTGTATTCGTTTAATCGCAAGGTTATTCGATTAGTTTAGGTAAATCTAATTTTCGTTTTTCACCGACATAGCATTTTACCAAACTATCTACGGTTCTTTGTATGGCATTCATAAATGGAGCCCTTTCGCCGGCAATTAATACATCAACACTGGCAATGCTTATTAGCTTTGCCTTAATAGTTACCGTTAATGCTGATATATCTTCTTCTTGCTTAATTAAATCTAACACTAACCGGTCAGCAAATGGTCTGAATGGTTCCATTATATCATCAGCAAGGCAAAACGCATTGTACTTATTGCGATGGTGTATGCCCAATGCCGGCAACAATCCTGCGCCAACTATGGCTCGAGCAACAATTGCCCGAATTATTGCATATGTATAATTCAAAACGTTATTTGGCGCATCGCCCTCTCGGCTGCGTTTAAACTTTGTTATAAAATGGCTGAAGATTGAATTGAAATACCAAGCTGCCGCAATGCCTTCATGATTTTTACTATCACCACTTAAAACTTCATTGGCCCAAATTTGTAATGGTTTAGCATTTATTCCTGAAAACTCCAATACTGATGCTTGATTTCGAATTTTGGCAACTATTGTTTGCTGCCAAAGTTGCTTTTTTAAGGGCTCGCTAACATTAAATTGAAGTTTATACCTTTCTGATACTAGTGTATTACCCTCAAATGGCAACATACATCCTTGTGGCATGTGCCGTTCGTCGCATGTAATAATTATTGAGTTATTTGCCATTAACTTTTGGATAAGGACACTTGTAAGTGTAATTTGTGGATTGTCAATTATTATTACCCCTATATCTTCTATTGGTGCCGACTTTGAATCAGGTTTTACACCATCATTTTCAGGGTAATCTACTACTAGTTGCTCTAGATGCACTTTAAGTCTTACCGGGTTGCTAAAAAAAAGTGTGCGTTTTACCATAGAGTGATATTAATACACATGGGTAATTTCACCTAAATAATTTAATTTAACCTTTACCGGCAATTTACCCTCAATTGTTCTCATTCGCTTATATTTATTAATCTGCCCTGCCTCTTGAGTGTCCTCTAATTTTGTTTCCAAATGATGTCGAAAAGTGTAATATTTTGTCCCAATTTTTTGGACACGATATATATTGGGGCTTATTAAAGCATAATTCCGTTTATCTAAAAAATCGATTTCCTCTGGATCTAAGTCAAAAACAACCATTTCATTCAATTGGAGCGTCAAAATTAATTTGTGCCCATTTGGATGATGATGTTGAATAATTGGTGTGCCTTGTTTTTTTCGTTCTACAGCTTCCCAAAATGTCACAACTTCTTCAATTCGTTTTCCGGTAGCGTCTTCATAAATAGCAATGTGGTGATTATTTCTTGTTACCACAAAATCAATATCCTCGCCATTTGTGTTTTTATGCAATGGAGTCAGTTTCTCGTAATTCACAAACAGTCTAACTGAGTTAATTGCTAGACCCTCTTTTTCATTTAGCCAAATTGGTTTATCAATTAGATTTCTAAATGCTTCTTTAGGATTGTTGTCATTCTCTGCAAGTCTAATCAAAACGGCTGCTTTTACTTTTGCATCAACAATATTTAGGGCATCAGCAGTTTTGAAGTCAGGTCCTAAAGTAGTTTTTACTACATAGCGATCACTAAAAATAGTAACTTCAGTTAATTTTTTTGTAAGTTCACTGTCAATCCAAATAGGATCTTTTTCTAGATTTTTAAAAGCTAATTTAGAATCATTATTAAATTTAGCTAAACGATTTTCAATGATTAATTTTATTTCTTCATCTACAATTTGTTCAACTTGAGTAAATTTTTGTGATAGTTTCACTTTTTCATACTGCTTTACCTTCCCATATACAGTCTCTTTATGTAAGAAACCGCGGGGGGTAAAAGATATTTCACCGGTTATATTGTTTTTATTTTTTGTGGCTACCTTTTTACCGGATTTGAAAGAAACTAAAACTTTTGATAATTCACTTTCAACCTCCTTGGTTGTATAAGGCTGCTCTGTTTTAATATCAATTTTTTTAATATTGCCTAATACTAATTGATTGAGTTTATTTAATTGTTGAATATAACGTTGGCTTGTAGAAGCAATTACTAACGCATCAAGGGCATGATGTCTATGGTCATCACGTTTTGACCAGCCCACAATTCTTTTTTTATGTTTATTTACTTCTTCAATAAATATTGTTTCGGTCTTACCAATCTTTTCATATTTTTCGAAATTAAGATTTTGTAATACATCATCATATCCCCAAATATGACGTAAATAATCTGTAACCGAACCTGATGTTGAGTAAACATGTCGGCAAATTTGCTTTAGCAGGGTTATCGATTCTTTTGCAATATATTGCGTTTCTCTGAGTTGTCTGTTGATGAAATCTTCAGGGATTTTGTCGACAGGCATTAATAATTTATCTCGTTTCGAAAAGGATATTTTTTTTCTATTGTATAAATCTGTTACACGTTCGATATATGCATTAAAGTGTTCTTCGCCTTTAGATTTCATGTAATCATATGCAGTCATGTTGCCTTTGCGCCTGTTTTCATCTGTTTCGCAAATTGTTTTGTTGAGAAATGAATCATCAAACAACCTTGAGCTAGGAATAATATGTTCAACATCTATAATTTCGCCACGCAGAAATGTTGACATGTCAATTTTTTTACCGGTATACAGAGATACCCATTCAACCTCTTCGCCCAATTTGTATTTTTCAATCAATTTTCTACTTACTTGATTGAAGCCAAATTCGGATTGGAGTTTGTCCGCAATCTTTTTATGCTCTGCATCTCGTTTGTTATTATTAAAATAAGTATCCCTTCTTTTGTCAATGCCTTGTTTTAGTTCACGTGCTAATTCAATTCTAATTTCAACCGGTTTACCGTAGCCGGGGTTGTCAATAATCGAATTTATTAAATTCACCAATTGGTTTAATATTTTCTCTACAACTGGATTGCGTAAACTATTGCGAGGTATCAATTGTAGCCGGTCGGCTAAAACGCGCTGCTGAATTTCAAGTTTAGTTTCTGAATCAGAATGTTTGTAGCCGGCTTTAATGCATGCTTCTGCATAATTGTTACCTTGCATTAAATAAGGTAATATTTTTCTTATTGCGCGTGTACTCTTATTGCCAAATCCACCTTTTTTAAAATCGATCTTAGATAAATAATCGGCTTGGTTTTCAGTTAATTTGAAAGATTTTTGTATTTTTTTTGATGCATATTCAGGCTCAAGTGAATAAATGGTATGCCAAATATTAAAAAGGTCAGATTTTTCGAAATTACTATCAATCTGAAAGCGTTCAAATACTTCTCCCGTTTCTTTATTTATTTCATTTTGGATATTTGATGTAATGTTTAAATTTATTAGTGAATCATCTAAAATATTAGACTTATCCATTCGTTTTAGTAACTCAGTAATTGTCCTATTTCCTTCAATACCCTTTTCTACAATCATTAAATTTGGGAAGTAATCAGCTACGGGAATCAAATTCAACTTTTTTAACAATTGCGTGGCCGATATTTTCTCATGTACATTTAAATATTCAAACAATTCTTGTTTTTGTTCAATGGATATAGGAATTTGTATACCATACCTATCTTTGATGGAAATGTTATTTATTGATTCCCAAACTTTACAAATTTGAAAAAGTGGTGAAGACTTTGGTGCTACCTTGTAAAAGGGTTCAAATCTGCAATTGCTTACTAAATGCTTTTGCGATTTCAATGGACGCTGGTAATAAATAATACGGTCTCTAAGTTTGGTTTTGAGTTCCGTATTTAAAATTGGGTAAAACCGAGATTGTGTATCCCATATTTTATCAAATTCATTTATATATGCCTCCCTTGGAAAAATTAAATTCTTTAAACGTGCTTTTGACTGCTCTTGTAAAAGCGAATGTAAATATTGACCAACTGTTATACCTCTATCTGTTAATATTTTTTTTCTTGATTCAATTAGTTCCAAATAATTACTCTGTTCAGTTTTGTTTTGTGTTTCACTTTCTTCTATTGGGCTTCCCTTGTATCCTCTTTTCTGGTTAAGATGCAGGAATATTCGGCCTAGTTCAACCAAGCTGATTTGTTCTGTAACAGCTTTATTACGCAGTGAGTATAATTCTAGAGATGTAATTTTTAAAATTAAATCTGTTTGTGGCATCATATTATTTTCAACCAACAATTTTGATAGCAGATGCTTACGTAATTTATAGCGTTGATTATTCCTCCTCGAACTACGTTTTAATGTTCTATCTCGATTTTTAGATATCGCATTGCCTTTCGTAAATTCATCATTTTCGTTTGGTGAAAGTGGAATTATGCGACTACCTAATCCTAATATTTTGTTTGCATTATTTTCAGATGAAATATATGCCCATCCGATTGAGGTTACGCCTAAGTCAAGGCCTAGAATTTTTGTCATAGGAATGAATTTGTTTGCAAAATAGGAAAAAAGGTCTATTTTTACAACTTAACTCAATTTGAAGCAATTCACAATAAGGTTTTACCGTTGTGAAGACATTAAGGCGGCCCACTGGGTCGTTTTTTTTTGTCACAAAAACATGGAATGTGGCGTTGGTAAACGTCGTGTCCTATTACTTAGCAAGGTATAATAAAAAATATTGTAGTATATATGGCATCTTTTGTCTTGTCACAAATATATAGCAAGTGAAATTTTGTCACTTTACCAATGTCACAGGACGTTCTCAAGAAAATGTTTTAATTATATCAGAAGTCAAATATGACTTACAGCTATGCATCCTAACTCAATCACAATAAGGAAATCCAAAAGTTCCGCCATCAGGTGCAAAATTTAAACCATTGGTTACTGAGCTGCATGCAATTGAATCTCGTGTTTGTATTGCAAGTGGATAAATTAATCCTTCTTTGTGATATCGACTTGATAAAATACCTAAGCCATTAGTTACATTGGTATAAGCATCAGTAATTTGACCTTCAGTAATGCCTAATGTAGCATTGTTATATTCGAAATAATTAAAGAGTTCAATTCCACCACCATCAATAAAAAATTGAACAGAATCGGCAATGCGCACAAAAGTAAAATCATCAACCGGATCAAATTCCGATTTAATAAAATTGTAAAATGTTTCGCCGGAAACATCATAAGAAACTATAATATTACCATCGGTAGATTCTGTTTCATAATTGCGTTCCATAACCCAATCTTTATATCCCGAAAAAGTATAATGGATGCTATCACCTTCCGAAAAATAAATACCTTCACGATAATGAAAACGCATGGTTAAATCATAAATCTTGGCATCTTGAGCCGTTTTCCAACGCAATTGGAAAATATTTTGTGGCGATATGGCAACTGAAAAAGGAAATATTCCTGCATCATTGGGTTGAGTTGTAGAAAAGCTGTCAATCAATTGCGTTTCGGCAGTTACAATTTTACCGGTTAATTCATTTTCTGCGACAAGCTTATAACTATGTTCATAATCTAAATCAGCAACAAAACGATATAGAATATTTGGCGATGCAGCAAAAATGCCGGGCTGTTTTTCAATGCCTAAAGTATCACCATCAACGCGCGTTAACGGATAAGTATTTACTAAACTTCCAAAGATATATTCTTCAATTTTTACCACCAGCTCATCACCATAATAAATAGCATCCGGATCTGTAGCCAATGTTAAACCATCTACCTCATCGCTAAGGTAAGCGCGATTTATCCTGATATATTGCGTGTCCGTTGATGCATCTAACAACCCATAAACTACAGGTGTTTCAATAAAATCTGCATTAAGGTCGAAATCTGTTGAGCAACTGTTAGCACTTGCAGCAATAATAATTCCTGCTGCCACCATCCATTTATTCATAGCCTGCAAAGGTAGCATTTTTGACCATTACATTGTAAGTACCGTGTAAAGATTGACATTCAACTGAAGATTGCACCTCTGAATCTGTATTTTTTTCCGCTTTTGGGGGACTAAATTCCTGTTTAACGACAAAACAATGCTTGTAAAGATGAGAAATCTGACAGTGTGTCATAAAAAACGGCGTGGTATAATCATTGACAATTCACTATTGTAAAAACAGTAAACAAACAATCTTTATACAATGGGAAAGATAATAGGTATAGATTTAGGAACCACAAATAGTTGCGTTTCGGTAATGGAAGGTAACGAACCGGTTGTTATTCCAAACGATGAAGGTCGCAGAACAACGCCTTCAATTGTTGCATTTTTAGACAATGGTGAGCGCAAAGTGGGAGATTCTGCCAAGCGTCAGGCAATTACAAATCCGCGTAAAACTATCAGCTCAATTAAGCGCTTTATGGGACATCGCTACAGCGAAATTACCAAAGAGCTCGAAATGGCAAGTTATGAGGTAATGCGTGGTGATAACGATACTGCAAGAGTTAAAATTGAAGATCGTTTGTATACACCGCAGGAAATTTCTGCAATGGTGTTGCAAAAAATGAAAAAAACTGCCGAAGATTATCTTGGCACAGAAGTAACAGAAGCGGTTATTACCGTTCCTGCTTATTTTAATGACTCACAACGCCAAGCAACCAAAGAAGCAGGCGAAATAGCAGGCTTAAAAGTAAAACGTATCATTAACGAACCAACTGCAGCAGCATTGGCTTACGGACTCGATAAGCGTCATAAAGACATGAAAATTGCCGTATTTGACCTTGGTGGTGGAACTTTTGACGTATCGGTACTCGAATTAGGTGATGGCGTTTTTGAAGTAAAATCAACTAATGGCGATACACGCTTAGGTGGCGACGATTTCGATAAAAAAATAATGGATTGGTTAGCCGATGAGTTTAAAAAAGACGAGCCAACTATCGATTTACGCAAAGACCCAATGGCATTACAACGCTTAAAAGAAGCTTCCGAAAAAGCTAAAGTTGAGTTGTCGGCTTCTATGGAAACGGAAATAAATTTACCGTATATCACTGCAATCGACGGTGTGCCTAAACACTTAGTTAAAAAAATTAGTCGTGCTAAATTCGAACAATTATGCGACGATTTAGTGCAACGCACATTGCGTCCTTGCGAAGCAGCATTAAAAGATGCAGGTTATGCAAAAAGCGAAATAGATGAAATTATTTTAGTAGGAGGTTCAACACGTATTCCTAAAATTCAGGAAGTAGTTGAACAGTTCTTCGGAAAAAAACCTAACCGCAGTGTAAATCCTGATGAAGTTGTGGCCGTTGGTGCAGCAATTCAAGGTGGCGTTTTAACTGGAGAAGTTAAGGATGTATTGCTATTAGACGTAACACCGCTTTCTTTAGGTATTGAAACTTTAGGTGGTGTATTTACACGTTTAATTGAATCAAATACAACTATTCCTTCCAAGAAAAGTGAAGTATTTTCAACTGCTGCCGATAATCAAAATCAAGTTGAAATTCACATTTTACAAGGTGAACGTTCAATGGCAAAAGATAACCGCACAATTGGTCGCTTCATTTTAGATGGTTTACCACCTTCAAGACGAGGTGTTCCGCAAATTGAAGTTATTTTCGATATCGATGCAAATGGTATTTTACATGTAACGGCAAAAGATAAAGGAACAGGTAAAGAACAAAGTATCCGAATTGAAGCTTCAACCGGTTTGAGCGATGATGAAATTAAACGCATGCGCGACGAAGCAAAAGCCAATGAAGAAACTGATAAAGTTGCTAAAGAAAAAATCGAAAAATTAAATCGTGCCGATGGTATGATTTTCGAAACTGAAAAGCAATTAAGTGAATTCGGCGATAAATTGAGCGACGGTGCTAAGCAACCTATTCAAGATGCATTAAATGAATTACGCGAAGCACACAAAGCACAGGATCCTGCTGCTTGTGATGCTGCAACTGAAAAATTAAATGCTGCTTGGAACAATGCAAGTCAGGAAATGTATGCAGCTCAACAGCAAGCACAGCCTGATAATAATGCAAACGAACAAACACAGTCAACTGAAAATGCTAATAAAACAGATGATGTTGAGTTTGAAGAAGTAAAATAATCAGTTGTATCAACTGAATGTATAACCAAAAGGCTCGCTGTGCAAACAGTGGGCTTTTTTATTGCGAGTATTAATTGCACTAATGCATATTGACGGTGTAACTCTTTGTGCACGCGGAGGTAGGGAGAAGCGAAGGCGCGGAGAGAACAGCCGGAGTTGTGTGTGGATTGACATTTTACCATACAAACAAATCCGTGTAAATCCGTTCAATCCGTTTAATTAGCGTTCCTTTTTATTCACAAAGACAAAGAATGCAATTGGGTAACGGAATTTCCGGCTGTTTAATCAGCACATTAGCACATCAGCAAATCAGCACATTAGTTCGGCTGTTCATCGGCTGTTTCATTAGCTAATTAGCTAATTAATTCGACTGCTCCGGCTGTTCATTGGCTGTTTAATTGGTACATCTGCACATTTGCACATCTGCACATTAGCTCCGCTTCAGCTCAACGTAATATCGAACGCCCAATCACAATCCTTTGTACCTCACTGGTACCCTCGTAGATTTGCGTAATCTTCGCATCGCGCATTAAACGTTCAACGTGATATTCTTTTACGTAGCCGTAGCCGCCGTGAATTTGAACAGCTTCAACAGTTGTTTTCATGGCGACTTCGCTGGCGAAAACTTTAGCCATGCTCGATGCTAAATCGTAATTTTCGTGAGCGTCTTTTAATTGCGCTGCTTTGTAGATTAATAATCTTGCCGCTTCAATTTCTGTAGCCATATCAGCTAATTTAAATTGAATAGCCTGGTGTTGAGATATTTCTTTGCCAAATGCCTTGCGCACTTTAGCATAATCTAACGATAATTCATAAGCACCTGCAGCAATACCTAATGCCTGCGATGCAATGCCGATGCGTCCGCCACCTAATGTTTTCATAGCGAAGGTAAATCCAAAACCATCTTCGCCAATGCGATTTGCTTTAGGCACTTTAATATCGTTAAATAAAAGAGTATGTGTATCACTTGCGCGAATACCTAATTTATCTTCTTTAGCGCCGACAATAAATCCCGGCATATCTTTTTCAACTATTAAACAATTAATTCCCTTGTGACCTTTAGCAACATCCGTTTGCGCCATTACTAAATATATACTCGCAGTGCCACCATTGGTAATCCAATTTTTGGTGCCGTTTAATAAATAATAATCACCCATGTCTTCAGCCGTTGTGCGTTGCGATGTAGCATCACTTCCCGCCTCCGGTTCGCTTAAACAAAATGCGCCAATTTTTTTACCCGATGCTAAATCCGGTAAATATTTTCTCTTCTGTTCTTCAGAACCAAACTGTTCAATTCCCCAGCACACTAATGAATTATTTACACTCATAATTACCGAGCAAGAACTATCCACCTTCGAAATTTCTTCCATTGCTAGCACATAGCTCATCGTATCCATTCCGCCGCCACCATATTCCGGCGATACCATCATCCCCAAAAAGCCAAGCTCACCCATTTGTTTTACTTCCTCATACGGGTAACGCATTTCGCGGTCGCGATCAATAACGCCCGGTTTCAAAACATTTTGCGCAAAATCTCTTGCCGCTTGCTTAATCATGAGTTGTTCTTCTGTTAAATCGAAATGCATAAAATCTTAATTGTAGTTAAAAAATAATTGTCAGCAATTTATTTTCTTTCGAGTATTAATGTTGTGGAATAATTATCTAAAAATGGAATAATAACAACCTTGCCACCATGCGCTTTAACTATGTCGGCACCAACAATAGTGTCAGGATTATAATCGCCACCCTTCACCAAATAATCAGGTTCAATAGCAGCAATTAAATCGTAAGGCGTGTCAGTATCAAACAAAATTACGGCATCAACCGCGTGCATGCTGGCTAACATAATTGCCCTATCGTTTTCGTTGTTAAAAGGTCGGTTTTCACCCTTTAATCTTTTCACCGATGCGTCGTTATTTAATCCAACAACCAGTGCAACATTGTAATATAAATCGGTAGCGGAATTTAATACATGCGCATGCCCTTTATGTAAAATATCGAAGCACCCGTTTGTAAAAACAATAGGTCTGTTTTGCAAACGCCAAACCGCAATTTGTTTGAGCAGCTTGTCTAATTCGAAAATTTTATTTTGAATTCTTTCAGATCGTTTCATCACCAATTTCTTTACGTTTAACGCGTGATAAAAGTAATAATGAAATTACACCAATAAAAATTATCATAACAGTTTGTGCGCTCCATGCCAACCAACTAAAGCTGATGGCATAAGTGCGGTCTAAACCATAAAGTGCAACTAATGTTTCGGTAACAATTAAATGGTAAGCGCCAATGCCGCCCGGCGTGCTAATAATGCCCACGGTGCCGAACACCAAAATAGCCAAAGCCTCATCCAACCCCAAGTGCGATGTTTGCGACAAAGCAAAAAAGCAAACCCAAACCATGGCGAAATAGCAAACCCAAATAAAAACCGAATAAAAAATAAACAGTTTAAAATTTTTGAGGTGACGAATAGAATAAATGCCATCGCGCACATTCATCACCATAATGCGGAGACGCAAATAAGCATCCGTATGTTTAAATCGTTTCACTAAAAAGTAACCGATAATTGCCAAAAGCAACAATCCGCCGCCAAAAAACAGCAACATGGTAGCGCTCGACGAAAACTTTTCGGTAATAGGAATAATCACCTTATCTTGAAAAAAGCCATAAATCAGTTCAAATTGCAATAAAAATAGCAGCACCGAAACCAAAAACAGAAACAGCAAATCGATAGAACGCTCCACCACAATGGTTCCCAGCGCCTTGTCGAACGGCACCTTTTCGTAGCGTTGCACAATGCCGCAGCGGGTAATTTCGCCTAAGCGCGGAACCGCCATATTGGCCAGGTAAGCCA
>JANMLV010000292.1:0-31208 GCA_031372705.1 Bacteroidota bacterium
CCTTCACTTGAAGTGTAAATTGGGTCGTTACTCCATCCATGTATTAATTCATCTGTTCTTTGAATGTCAAAATGAAATACAGTTTCGTAAGCATTTTCATATTTCCATTTGTCTTTCAAACGCTTTGCTAAAGTTTTGCAAGGTTCTTTTTCCCACTCTACACAAGCAAGAGTTTCATACAAATGTGTTTGCTCAAATCCGTCAGAAAGTCCACCGCAACCTGCAAACAAATCAATCAGTTTTATTTTTTCAGTCATGGCTTTTTAGTTAAGTAGTTTGAAAGTTTTTTAGCAACGTGAAATCCTAATAATGGTGGCACTGCATTACCAACTTGTTTGTTCTGTTGTGTTCTGTTTCCAAAAAACACAAAGCTGTCGGGAAACGATTGCAGTCTTGCGTTTTCTCTAACTGTCGGCACCCGATTTAATTTGTAATGAAAATGGTTTCGGTGTCCTGTGTCAATTGTCTTTGATGGTTTATCACTGTGGTATCTTGTCCATGCTTCATTAAATGTTCTGCTGTCGCCAACTCCTTTAGGTAGGTCTTTGTGATTGCCACCATTAGGAACTTGTGAGATTACATTTATTACATGGTCGGTGTGCTTTGTTGCAACATGGTTAAACAAAACTTTATTCTCGTTTCGCATTTTCTTTTGATAAGCTGTCTTTGCAGGCTTGTCATATTTATCTTGCTCTTGTCCAAAAGTATTTTCAAGTGTTGGCAAATCAGAAATTGCAATTGATGTCGTGTTGTATTTTTCGGGTGCAAGAATTTCCTTTGGAAATTCAAACGTTCCAAGTTTGGAATTTAGCCCAACAAAAAATATTCGTTTCCGAATTTGTGGAACTTCATAGTCGGGTGCATATAAAACTTTGAAGTTGCTTGTAAATCCTAATTTTTCAAATTCTTCAAGGATTGCCGCTTTTGCGTGTCCGTTGTAAAGCGTTGCTAATCCTGGAACATTTTCAATTATTATAGCTTTGGGTTTTACACGTTCTGCAAGTTTGAAAACGGAATAGAACAATTTGTTTCTGTCGTCATTTCGTTGTCTTGCACCAGTCAATGAAAAACCTTGACATGGTGGGCCAGCAATAATCACATCTATTTTATGTCCTTTCACTTCGTTTACGATGTCGTCAATTGCTTTATCTTGATGCAAGTCCGCTAAAAGGATTTTTGAATTTGTATGGTTTGCTTTGAAGGTTTCCAAAGCTGCTTTGTCGTTGTCAACGCCTAAAACAACATGAAAGCCCGCAGATTCAAATCCGTAGGAAAATCCACCGCAACCAGAAAAAAGGTCAATAACTTTTAGTTTGTCTTGCATACTATTTTTTACTTTTACTTTTTTCATATTTAACTCTTTCCTCTGCAACTTTTAAAACTTCTGTTGCACAATCTTCTTCAGAAAGCTCATAGTAAATTTTTTCGCTTAAATACGGTATCATTAAAGCATCTTTCTCTACTTCAAAAATTTCCTCTAGTTTATGAATTTGTTCTTTAGTCGCTTTGCGTTCACTACGTTCTATTTTACTAAAAAAAGAGGTATCAATGTCAAGTAATGCAGCAATTTTCCGTAGTGGCAATTCTTTCTCTTCACGTAATTTACGTATGAGTTCACCAGTCGTTTGTGCTATTTTAGTTTTCATTTTTCGCTTATATTTGAAGAAGGTAAAGGAATGAATTTGTCTAAATGTGTTTCTTTCAATAAAACCTCATTCATGACATCATAAATATCTACACTGTTTTTTTTGCAGACTTCAAAACATTGATTCATTAACTCGTTTCTGTCGTCTGCTTCTGATTTTGTGTAACATGGTTTGTTTGTTTTTAAAACAACATAATCGTTGAAATCATCATCAGGATGAAAGCTTACTCCTTCGCTAATAATTTGCTTCGCAAAAGCCTCGACATCATTTATATTATTAATCTTTTTTATCATCAGAATTACTATTTAAATTTTAAATTATGGACTTTATATTTTGGAATTAATTTGTCCAAATGTAATAGTCCAATAGTTACTGGCAAAATTTTATAGATAGTTTTTATCAACAATTTTATGCACTGTCTGTCAGGCGGGTGGTGGGTGGGCTTTGGGTGCGATTGGGCAAAATTAAATGTGCTGCAATTTGGGTCGGCTTGTGTGTTGGCATTGCAGCTCTTTTAATTTTGCGAAGCGTTGGCATTTTGTCTGCCCGTTTTAAGTTACTTCAATGTTGGTTGTGTCGTCCGCTACGCTTGCAGGTAACGGTCGGGGCTTTGCGATGGTGGGGATTTAGAAGTACAAATGTTGGGTTTAGCACAAATGTTCATTAGAAATTCGAATGTTGAGTAAAGCACCGAAGCCCCACTATCGCAAAACCCTTGTTAGTGGCTGGCCGTTTTACGTCTTGCTTTTAGTTTTATTTGTTTTGTTGTTAAAATACTTCGGGTTAAAATTAGTAAATTTGTCGCAGTATTAAAAGTGTAAATTTTAGAAATGTCAAACTTACTACAAGCAATAAAAACAATAGTAGAAAATCCTATTATTAAGGTCAAAGATTATTATACTGGTCGAAATAGAGCAAACTCTGTCGGTGAAGCTTTAGAAAATTATGTGAAAGATATTTTTGCTAATTCTTTTGATTTGTCTGAGAATGAAAGGTTGCAAAAGTTCAATGAAGTTTTTTCTTATTTGGGCAACCAAAATAATCCACCTGATATTATTCTTCGTGATGGTGATGCAATTGAAACTAAAAAAGTTCAAAGTCCAACAAGTGCTTTAGCGTTAAATAGTTCTTATCCAAAATCTAAACTTTTTGCTGATAGTCCAATGCTTACACAAGCTTGTAAAAATTGTGAAAACTGGTCTGAAAAAGATATTATTTATATCGTTGGTCATACAAACGATACTGATATAAAATATTTGTGGTTCGTTTATGGCGATTGTTTTTCGGCCGATAAGGAAGTTTACGAAAAAATTAAAAAAACAATTTCATCTGGAATTACTGAAATTCCTAATGTTGAATTTACTGAAACGAATGAATTAGGCAAAGTCAAAAAAGTTGACCCTTTGGGTGTAACAGATTTGCGAATTCGTGGAATGTGGCATATTGAAAACCCACACAAAATCTTCTCTTATTTGAACAAAGTTGATGCAACAGCACAATTTCAAATTCTTTGTTTGATGAAAACTGAAAAGTTTAATTCATTTCCAACTGCTGATAAGACGGCTCTTCAAAATCTTAAAAAAGTAAATTATTCTTTTGAAGATACTCAAATCAAAAATCCAAATAATCCTGCTCAATTGTTGGATTGTAAGTTAATAACCTTCAAAGTCAATTAATATGAAATTAGTAACATTTTTCGCTGGTGCAGGTGGTTTAGATTTAGGTTTTTCAAAAGCTGGATTTGATGTAATTTGGGCAAATGAATATGATAAATCTATTTGGGAAACCTATGAAAAAAACCACAAAGGCGTTTTTTTAGATAAACGAAGTATTACAGATGTTCCTACAAATGAAGTTCCTGAATGTGACGGAATTATTGGTGGTCCACCTTGTCAAAGTTGGTCTGAAGCTGGTGCAATGAGAGGAATTGGCGACAAAAGAGGACAACTTTTTTATGACTTTATTAGAATTCTTGCTGATAAACAACCTAAATTTTTTCTTGCTGAAAATGTGTCTGGAATGCTTTTAGCAACTCACGGCAATGCTTTAGAAAATATCAAAAGTATGTTTCGTGAATGTGGTTATAATTTGTCTTTTCAAATGTTGAATGTGTCAGATTATGGTGTGCCACAAGATAGAAAACGAGTTTTTTTTGTTGGTTATAGAGCCGATTTAGGAATTGAATTTGAGTTTCCTAAACCTACAACTTTAGAAAATAAAATTCCATTGTCAAAAGCAATTGGCGATTTAAAAGACAATGTTTTACCTGCACAAAAAGGCAATTATACAAATGGCGAAGATTGTTTAGTGTCTAACCACGAATATATGACTGGTGGATTTTCTACTATTTATATGTCAAGAAATAGAGTTCGTTCTTGGGACGAAGTTTCATTTACAATTCAAGCTGGTGGTCGTCACGCTCCTTGTCATCCACAAGCTCCAAAGTTTCAATTTGTCGAACAAAATTTAAGGATTTTTGTTCCTGGAAAAGAAGAACTATATCGTAGATTAAGTGTCAGAGAATGTGCAAGAGTTCAAACTTTCCCTGATACATTCAAATTTTATTATAAAAACATTGCTGATGGTTATAAAATGATTGGTAACGCTGTGCCTGTTCGTATGGCAAATGTCTTAGCAAAGAAAATTTTAAGTGATTTGTCTTCTGTTAAAAATGTCTTAACTCCAAAAGTTCAGCGTTGGGAAACTGTGTCAAGTATGATTGATAATTCTGCTGTTTCTGTTTAGCACTGTCGCTCGGTCGGCTTGCCACTAACAATATATTTGCGAATATACACAACTTCCCCAATTTCCTCCTAATTTCACAACTCATTGATTATCAATACCCAAAAGTTGCGCATTTTATATATCAAGTTAACGGTGAGTTGCGCAAAGCCATTTTTATTTTAACTAACAACGAATGTTTTTTAAGCAAATTTTCATTACATATTTTAAAGTAAAATCTTTCTTTTACTTAACATCGGATGCATTATGGTTTACGATGAAAATTAAATAACTACAACTATTCTACCCTTTTAACGATACCCAACCCCTTTCTGTAGCCCCTAATTTCCCCTACAACTCAATAAATGCGGTGCTTCCTGACAATTTTGTGATTTATTATCGGGTTGCAGGTAAAATTACGGCATTGATACACTTCAATTTTTGTATTTGATTTAAGCTGCAGATGATTGCATTTTTGAACTTGTTAAACCGACACACATGTTCAACCCCAAAAATATAGACCACATTATTGCAAGTGTAGTAACTCAAATTGCACTTACATTACCTGTTGCGTATATTCAATCCATCTCGTTTTTTAGCGACAAAATAAAAATAGCCGATTACTCTTGGGAACAATTTCAACAGAATGGCAATATGCGTTTTTATGGAAGCGACACAACAGGCAGCGAATTTGCACATGCCAACCCAACCGTTATTGTTTATGCAATTGATGTTGATGGCGTTAAACGAGAATTTACAACACCTTTGGAAAATATATTTAGGTAAACATTTTTTTCATACTTGATAGATGCAAGGGGATCAGCTGAGGAGCATAGTCCCCTTTTTTGTTGCTGTAAAATGTAAATAATTTTGTGAAGACTTGATTGAAGTATTTTAATATAATTATTGGCCAATTGCAAATTGTATAATTGTAATTGAATTATAAATGTTTTAGCTGATTTATTGCAATAACTATTTCAAAATTGTGCAGTCATATAATACAATATCGAAAATGGAACTGTCTTAAATATTCGATAGCATAACTGCTTGCTCAGTCAGCCCGGATTCCATATAGCAGAAGTCATAAAAGCTCCAAAAAAATTAAATTACAAGCCTATTGGCGATTGTACTTTATCGATATTTCCGATTATCAAATGACTTCGCTATATGGCCGGTTTAAACTGTAAATTTCGTTACATCCAGAACATTAATCCCATAATTTGTAATTCACTTCATATCAGCCCGGATTGGACCGGAAACCCCGACAGAGGGACGAGGGCGGCGTTGCAGGGGAAAGCCGGAACAAATTGCGTTGGAGTGCCTAAACTTGCTGCTCCTAATAAGGCTGTTGCTACTTTTTAATATTTACAGGGCATACGCGTTACTTGGCTCACTGTATTTCGTTGTAACTTTGCGCTATGGACACGGATTTACAACATTTTAGCCGCGTAATGCAATACGAAAGAAAAGACCTCACCAACGAGCAATTATTGGATTTATACTCCCGTTTGTTGAAACCGAGAATGATTGAAGAAAAGATGCTCAATTTGCTGCGTCAAGGCAGGGTGAGTAAGTGGTTTAGCGGTATCGGCCAGGAAGCAATTGCGTGCGCGGTTCCGTTTGTTTTGGCCGACGATGAATATATTTTGCCGATGCATCGCAATTTGGGCATATTTACCGGTCGTAATATTCCGTTCGGCAAATTGTTTAACCAGTGGCAAGGCAAAAAAAGTGGATTTAGTAAAGGGCGTGAACGCAGTTTTCACTTCGGCACTAACGAGCATCATATTGTTGGTATGATTTCGCATCTCGGTCCGCAATTGGCCGTTGCCGATGGTATTGCATTGGCTGCGAAATTGAAAAAAGAAAATAAAGTAACGGTTGTTTTTTCGGGCGAAGGTGGAACGAGCGAAGGTGATTTTCATGAATCGCTAAACGTGGCTGCTGTTTGGGGTTTGCCGGTAATATTTATAGTTGAAAATAATGGTTACGGATTATCTACGCCAACCAACGAGCAATTTATGTGCGAAAAAATTGCTGATAAAGGTATTGGTTACGGCATGCGTGCACTCACGGTTGATGGCAATAATATTTTGGAAATGGTGCATGTTTTAAATGAGTGTCGCAATTATTGTATCAGCGAAAACAAACCTGTGCTATTGGAATGTATGACTTTCAGAATGCGCGGACATGAAGAGGCAAGTGGTGTTAAATATGTTCCGAAAGAATTATTTGAACTCTGGGGAAAGAAGGATCCTGTAATTAATTATGAAATTTATCTTCGCGAAGCAGGTATTTTAAATGATGAATTAAATAATTTATTCAGAGAAGAAATTAAATCGGAAATTGAAGATGGTTTAGAAATTGGTTTTAATGAACCGGATATTATTCCAAATACTATTGAAGAAGTAAATGATGTTTATGCGCCCAATTTAAATCCGATAATTAATCCGGGAAATACGCATTTATCGAGCAAGAAATTTATTAATGCAATTAGCGACGGATTAAAACAAGCAATGGAAAAGTTTCCGGAGTTGGTGCTGATGGGTCAAGATATTGCAGAATACGGCGGCGCATTTAAAGTAACCGAAGGTTTTGTTGCTCAATTTGGAAAGGAACGCGTGCGCAACACACCTATTTGCGAATCGGCAATTCTTGGTGCGGGTTGCGGAATGGCTATTAAAAAAATGAAGTCGGTAATTGAAATGCAATTTGCCGATTTTGTTACCAGCGGTTTTAATCCCATTATTAATAACATGGCAAAAATGTACTACCGTTGGGGACAAAATGTTGATGCCGTTGTGCGTATGCCAACCGGTGCAGGTGTTGGTGCAGGGCCGTTTCACTCGCAAAGTAATGAAGCGTGGTTTTTTCACACGCCGGGATTAAAAGTGGTTTATCCAAGCAGTGCTTATGATGCTAAGGGATTATTATTGGCATCAATTGAAGACCCAAATCCAATCATGTTTTTTGAGCATAAGGCATTGTATAGAAGTATTACCGAAGATATTCCTGATGATTATTATACCATTGAAATTGGCAAAGCAAACTTGGTGCAAACCGGAAATGCTATTTCAATTATTACTTACGGAATGGGTGTGCATTGGGCAAAAAAAGTTTGTGCCGAAAATAATATCAGTGCAGATATTTTAGATTTACGCTCGTTGCTTCCGTTAGATTATGATGCAATTGATGCTACAGTTAAAAAAACAGGTAAAGTATTAATCGTGCATGAAGATACTTTAATTGGCGGCATTGGCGGAGAAATTGCAGCATATATTTCTGAAAAAATGTTCAGCTTTTTAGATGCTCCTGTAATGCGTTGTGCAAGTTTAGACACACCAATACCTTTTAGTATTGAACTGGAGCAAAACTTCTTGGCGAGCACGCGATTAAAATCTAAAATAGAAACATTGTTAGCATATTAAAATAATATTTATGCTAAAGCTAAAATATTTTATCGGGTGTGTTTTCTTCTTGTTGATGCATGTTGTTGCTTTTGCACAAACATATATTCCCGGTGTTAGTTATTTTGGCGAACATAGCTATACAGAATATATTCCCGGTTCATTGCCAATTATAATTAGCGCGCCACATGGTGGTTATTTAACACCGGATGTAATTCCCGACAGAACTTGTAACGACCCGGTTTATGCTAACGATGCATTTACACAAGAATTAATTCGCGAAGTGCAAAATTCTATTTATAATGAATTTGGTTGCTATGCACATGTGGTAATTAATTTATTGGATAGAAGTAAATTAGATGCCAACAGAAATTTGGCAGAAGGCGCATGTGGCAACGATTCTGCAAAGCAAGCCTGGAATGATTTTAACGATTTTTTGGATATAGCCGAAACGGCAGTATTAAGTCAATACGGCAAAGGATTGTATATCGATTTGCATGGACATGGCAATCCGATTCAGCGTCTCGAAATTGGTTATTTATTATATGATGATGAATTACAATTAGATGATGCAATTTTAAATACAGAAACTTATATTGATTATAGCAGTATACAAAATTTAGTGAACACCAATCCCGGAACTTTTTCGCATGCGGAATTATTGCGTGGTGATAATAGTTTTGGAACATTGATTAGTGATAAGGGATTTCCTGCTGTGCCATCTGCTGCCGATCCATTTCCCAATATTGGCGATAATTATTATTCAGGTGGATATAATACCATTCAGCGCAGTTCTTATAATGGCGGCACAATTGATGGTTTTCAAATTGAATGCAATATGAATGGTGTGCGGAATACGGCAGATAACAGAAAAAAATTTGCAGATAGTCTGGCCTCCGTTTTAAAAATATATTTAACAACGCATTATTTTCTTGATTTCGAGTTAGAGGGCTGTGGAGATTTTACTTATGCCCTACATCAACAGCATGCAAACGAAATTACCGTGAGTCCAAATCCTGTTAAAGATGTTTTACAATTTACAACCTCAACCAATGAATTGTATAATGTAACTATTACAAATATTTCGGGTGTTGTTTTGCTTGCGCTTGGCGATTTATGTTCAAGCAGTACCGTAAATATTGAAGCATTGCCTGCTGGATTTTATTTTATAGTTGTCAAACAAAATAATTTAACTTCAACGCATCAGATAATTAAATTGTGAGATTTTAATTTTTGATGACGTAACTTTGCGTTTGTGACTATCCATTTACAACATTTAGAATCTGAAACAAATGAAAAAACCCGTATGCGCGGGTACGATTATTATTGTGAAGGACGTGTTAAATCTGTATTTAATATAAATGGTATCGAATGGATGGCAGTGGTGCAAGGTTATGATGACCAGGTGGTACAGCTTAAAATTGTGAACGATTCGGTATTGCGCTATGAGTGCAATTGCAACGATGAGGAAGACCCTTGCAAACATGTTATTGCCGTTTTATATTATATCAAAAACGAAGCGCATAAGCTAAAAAAAACCGATGCAACCGGATACGAGGAAATTAAAGAGAATATCAGCTATTTACCGCCGCACGTGTTGCGTTATCTCATTTTAAAATACGCAACGGTAAGTAAAGAGTTTCGGAAATATTTGTTGGATTATACGAAGGGTGATAAGTAATTTTTACTACTGCTGCTGCAAATAAGTTATTTCATTTGGTGATAAATGTTCCCGTTTGTACTGATTTCCATTATTTGATGCCATACATGGTTAATTCATCTTTGAGTATAAAACTTAAACGTTATGAATACCAAAAAACATATTGCTGAGTTACACCCTGAGGTGAAAGCTTGGATGAGTTATGTTAACTATGTTAAAGACGAACTCAAAGTACACAACTTAAGGTTGGAGGAAATTATTCAGAAAAATTCAGGCAAAGAAGTAATGGCGCATATTGAACATTTTCAGAACCAATTTATTCGTCAAAACGAAGCTTGCGACGAACTGATGCACGATTTGCACGCTGCCGAAAAAACTTATAGCGATATAGCAATAGGAAACGGATCGGCCATGCATATTTTGGTTGCCGATGAAGTAGGGTTGCGCGACAGGGTGGATACACACCGCCATATATTCGAAGAACTTACTCATGAGTTTAGAGCGTTTTTGTCGAAGTATATGTAAAACAAGGTCACAAAATGTGATTTTTTTGCAATAATTTATTGTTAAGTTGCAATTTTTAATCACAGATAGCATTGTGTTTGAGTAATAATTACTATTTTCGTTCACTCAAATCATACTATGAAAAGACTTAGTGTATTATTTATCGGAATTATTACTGTTTCTGCGGCTTACAGCCAAACAACCTGGGAATCGGTTTACAATGTTTTGCAAACCAATTGTGGAAGTTGCCATGTGGCAGGTCATGAAAGTGGTTTAGATTTAAGTGCCTCCATTGGTGAGGTTTACGATAATCTGTACAACGTTACTCCTACTAATGCTACATCTGCAAGTAGAGGATATAAGCGTGTATTTGCGGGAGAGCCTTACAAGAGTTTTATTTTCAGCAAAGTAAATAATGGCCTTGCTTTAGATGTAAACTTGCAAGCCGGTGAAGGTGCAGCTTGTCCGCAAGGAGCCGATCCGCTCAACAATAAAGATATCGAATTAATCCGTCAGTGGGTTATGTATGGCGCTTTTGAAAGCGATACTGCGGTTGATATTGCACTCATCAACGATTTTTACGATAACGATGGTATTCAAAGCATAGCTTCACCTCCGGCACCTCCGGCAGTAGGCGAAGGTTTTCAAGTGCATTTTGGTCCTTTCTTTTTATGGCCGGAAGCTGAACACGAATATTTCACCAAATTTTATACACAAATACCAAGCGATCAAGAAGTTATTCGCGTAAATACATTCATGGGTGAATATTCTCACCATTTTATTACCTATCGTTTTACGGAACCGGTTTGGGAATTACTTACACCTTATGGTTTGCATGATGGACCCGATTTTGCAGGAATTGATTTAGTTACTGCAAATCAATATCCGCAAGATATTTCGCTGCCTGAAGGAACCGCATTTAATTGGGTTGCCAATACTGTACTAAATTTAAATTCACACTATATTAATTATTCAACAGAAAAATCGATGGCTTGCGAAGCATACGTAAATATTTATACGCAACCTGTTGGAACTGCGGTACAAACAATGTATTCCGTTTTATTATCGAACCAAAGTTTTAGTATTCCTAATGATGGTTTACCTTATACCGATGTTGCCTCAGCATTCGAAAATGGACATGGTGATGATGAAATGTTTGTTTGGGCAATGAGCTGTCATACACATAAATATGGTTACGATTTTAATATCTATAAACGCACTGAAGACGGTGAATTCGGAGAACAAATTTTTGATGGTGCATGCGGCGCAACTGAAGGAGTGCCGGGTTGTTTAGATGAAATTTATGATTACAAACATCCGCCAACAAGATATTGGGAAAGTATGTTGCCAATTAAATGGGAAGATGGCATAAAATATGAAACTACATGGATTAACGATGGTCCTGAATCAGTTGGTTTCGGCTTAACCAGTAGCGACGAAATGATGGTGATGATGTATTTTTATGTTGATGATACTACGGGATTAAATTTACCTGTATCTATTAACAACCAACTAATAGCTGAAAATCAAATTCAAATATTTCCAAACCCTGCAACTGATAAAATTTATATTACTTGTGATATTAATTTAACTGGCGCAACTATTTTATTGGCAGATATTACAGGAAGAGTTATCAGCACACAAATTTCAAATTCATTAACATCCAATACCAACTATTATCAAGTAGATGTTGCTGATGTTGCTCCGGGTATTTACATGGTAAATATTTTGGATGAAACAGGAACTGTTTCGAGTAGTAAAATTGTAATTCAGTAAAAATATAACGGAAGCAAACTTTTTTTGTTCTCGCAATTCCGATTTGCATCGGAACACAAAAGTAGCCCACGCGAAGGTCACAAAATCAGAACGATGTACCAAAATACATTATATTGATTTTGCGCCTTTTGTGTGGGTTTGGTTTGTGGCCTTTGCGCCTGCCAGGCTGACTAGACTGGGGATACAAGCACATCTAACTATCCAATTTAATCAATGCGTATTCGCATAATAATCGAAATATTTACATTCGTTTATAGCTTCTTGATAAAATGTAGTATTTGAAAACATATTATTTAAAATATAGAAATTGGCTCTATAATCATCTTTTTTACCGTTAGCATTTTCGTATTCATAATCGCCACTGCGATAGTATTGATTTTGTTCGCACTTTGCAAGCATAAAATAATTAAGTGCAGCAAACTCATTACTATTTGTTGTTTTGGTAGCAAGCGTGTAATAGTACTCCGCATTAGTTAAATCAAATTGGTCGCTGTAATAATAATAATAATAACTGTCTTCCGGATCAACCACATTGGTTTCACAACCATGGCAACGGTAGTAATCTAGGGCATTCCAAGCGTTTCCCCAATAGGACATATTGTAATAGGCATTGCCGAGTTCATGGTATATAGAAGCGCGGTTAGTTGCATCAGTTTTTGCCAATTCTTTTAATGCTAATATTTTTTCTATTAAATCTAATTTATTTAAATCGGTAGGATGTTCAGTAAAATCGCAATCGTGGCAATCATTTATTTTTGTTACAAACGGGTCAGCTGAAATCGGGGTTAGGTAGTTGTCTACGTCTTCAATTTTTTTGAAATTCGTCACCGCTTCAGCGAGTTTGTTTTCACGCATTAATAAAGTGCCTTTTATTTCCAGTAAATCGTTGGTTGTATATGGATATTGACTGCTCAAAAATACTTCGAATTCGGATTTATTTTTTGAAGTGAAAAATGCATATAATTCATCAATTGGTGCTTTTTCCGGTTCAAGGTAAATGTCATAATATAATACGGCTCTGGAGCGACACAATTCTGCTAGTAGTGATTTATTATCGTTTAAATAGTACGACATCAGATTATACATTGCAATACGATAAGCATCAGCCTTAAACGGTATCATGGAAATGCTACCACTTTTATTGTCAGCCAGCCATTTTAATTCGTTAATTATTTCCTTTTCAACCATTCGCGTAATTCCACCGGCGCTGCTAACTTTATTTAACGCAGTAATTATTTTTGCTTGATCAACTTGTTCCATATCGCCATTTGAATTTTGTATAGCTAAAGCACACATTTTAGCACAATTTTGGGCGTCTTTATTTACAAAGTATAAAAACGCAGCGGCATTATACCAAAATCCGGGCGATCGCATTTTATTAATTTTTATAGCAGTCTCAATAACACCAATAATATCCTCAATATCATTTGGTTCCATTGAAGTGCGCGAATAAACTTCATAAGCACCTTCCTCATTGCCATTCCACCAACGCTCAGGCATCTTGTTTCTTTGAATTTTTTCCACCTCTCGCGATAATAGCAATTCTATTTCTTTAGATGCCGGGTCTATTTTTAGCATTTCATACAAAGCAGGAACAGCTGAATTGTATTGACTTACACCGGTTAAGAACCAAAGCACATTTTTTTCTGCATCGGTTTTACACATGCTTAAACATTGCTGCCATGTTTGCTCGTTATCAATACTGAAATCGCGCTTCGAACTTAATCTACGGCTCCAGCATTTGTCGAATACTATAGCATGATAATACGCTGCAACCGCTTTATTATTTAAACGCTGCTGAGCTCCTGCCATTAAACTCATGCTCCAATATTTTATTTGTGTTTCAGTATGAATAGGTGCTACATATTTTTCATATATATCAATACATTCTTGGTAATCACCCGTATAATGCGCACATCGAGCCGCTTGATATGCATAGCGCAAAGTAATAAATTCCGAATTAGATTTTTTTAATTGAGCAACGGCTTCATTTTTGTATTCAATTAGTAAAGAAGTGTCCATGCGAACATCTTCCCACCAACCACTCGGCTGCACTTGGGGTTCAATTTGCTTGGCAAGCATTAAATATTTAAAAGAAGGGTCTTTAGGATTATTTTTCCAATATTGCAGCACCGAATTATTTAACCATTGTTCGGCAACTATGTTTTTTTTACCTTTTATGTAATTGGAAAATGCTGCATAATCATTTATCTGTGTATTGTAAATTATTGCAGTTAAATCTTCCATCGGCAAAGCATTATTAAAGTAAGCCTGCCACTCTTTCAGGTTGTTGTTGGTGCCATCAAATAAATCTGCTTGCATTGCTCCGCCATTTTCGGTCCAATCAGTATTAGGGTCGCCATTGTAGTAGTGTTCGCTGTAATAAAACGGAAAAAGCTCAGGCAGATCAAGTATTTCTGAGTGGAAGGGCGATAAAGTTGATTCGTCCATGTCGTAACCCCAACCACAAGTATTGGCAAGTTGGAGAGGGAAGATGATTATAAGGCTACTCAAAACAATTGTAAATGGCTTCAAGATCTTCATTTGAATATTTTTTAAGTATGGTTGAATCAAGATGAAATAAAATTACATTTATTTGTTCATTTTTTAAATGCTCGGCAAGTTGTTGTGCAGACTGCAGACTTAATTCCGGGGTCATGATTTCCAGTTTAAGGATATTGCTTTCAACAAAAAATTGACCTTCAAAATAGAAATTGCCTTTTGCTTTGAATTTATTCTCTGCTATTTTTTCAAATCGATTGTTATCAATTTGTTCCGGATAAAGCGGGTAAAAAATCTTTATCAATTTATGATTATCATATAACAATCCCCAACTGTAACATGCAATGGCAGCATCTAAAGGCAAGGCGTAATGTTGTGCGTGCTGTACATATTGTGCAGCAGTTTCATAGTCGTAAATGGAATTGTTAGTATTGTCATTTTCAATATCACCCGTATTATAAAACATCAGCAACCCTTTGTCAACAGGAGGAACACCGGTAGTAGATGCAAATTTTATTTGATGTAAACGAATAGTTGCGCTCCAAATAATTTTTTCAAATGTAGGGTAGGCTTTTAATGCCTCAAGAAGTATAAAATAATTTTGACGTGTAGTGATAGTCCAATCACAATCTATTTGAATTTCTTTCGGTTGATTAATTTTATTGGAATCAATTACACCTTGAATTCGTTTTGCAATTTTTTGAGCTAAAATTTTGGTTTCGCTGGAATCTATGTTTTCAAGTGTTTTATTGGTAATGAATACTACCGGAATTATTGAAAGATTATCCGGGATTTTAGTGGCAAATTTTACATCTGCAACAGGTATGGGCTGACGGGCAGCTTCGTTCCAAGTAACATCAAAAAATTTTACATAAATATTATTAATTCGAAGAGAAGAAAGTCGGTCTTGAGTTTCGGAGTTTAATTCAAAATTACTTTGCCAATAATAAAATGAAGGTGTTACCCTGTTGGTATCATTTTTACAACTGTAACAAATAGTAATAATCACAAAAATAATGGCGAACCATTTAAACATCCTCCAAAGTTCGCAAACATTTTCCAATTGGTTAAAAAAAACAATCCCCGCCATTGGCAGGGATTGTAAAATTTTGCTTTAAATACAACGCTAATTGAAATAAGCAAAAAAGTTTAATCGTCGTCGTCTGACTCTGCGTTGTTATTGGCAGGAATATCTATTGCATTAGTTGCACTGCCCCTGTTTAAATCGCCTCGAATTTCACTATGTCGAATTTCACCACCTGTTAAGCCAACGTAACTCATAAAACCTGCACTGGTAATTCCTGCTATTAATGCTACAAACAACATAATGCGTGCTTGTTTTGGGTATTTCAACTGCATGAGTGCCGTTATTAATGCAATACCACCTGTAATTAAAATGATGGTTAAACCGGTGCCGGCAGCTTCTTCATGCACTTCTATACCATCGAGCGTTACGGTTGGTATTTCTTCCACTACTTCTTCAGCGCCTTCACCTGTTTGATTGGTGGGTATTGCCGTTAACGCGCCCAATATAAGTAAAAGTAAACCGGATGTTTTAAGCGTGTTTTTTGATAATACCAAGCCTAACCCAAGGAAAAGGGTTCCCACAATACTGAGTATAATGGGAAAGTGGTTAATTAATAGGTGCCAGTGAGCAGGATTAATTTGCATAATTTGGAATTTAGTTAAAGTTAATTGAAAATTGTGAGTCTTTCAATATGCCTGAATTTAACTTTTTAATAGACCGGTTTTAATCCTGCCGGAGTCATTATTAATTTATTATTATATAACTCGATATCTCTTAACTCAGAAGTGTATTCATTTTTATCCAGATATAAATCTAATTGTTTGTCGATTACAATAAATTTATCTTGCGGAACACGAATTAATATATCTACTTCTTGCTCTCTCCATTTTTCGTTTTCACCTAATAGCAGCATCGACGGAATAACAATTATTGAATCGCCGTTTTGAACTATATTAAAGTTTAAATTTTGGGCATTATCTCTCGCATTGTTGCGATCGTAACCTCTGGCACTTTTGTTTACCAGTACGGCAAAGTTGCTGTCCAAACTTTTTTCGAACTCAACCGATATTTGCTGAAATATTAAGTCGTCTTGTGTATTCCCTTTTTTTATACTCCATTTATTAAAATGTTGGTCGTAATTCGGGTCTGTTGCACCTAATTGCAAATGCATGGTTTGCGACATGGGTTGAGTAATTGATACTTTGCTACTAATATTTTCTTCATATCTGTAATTTCTACCGATAGTTATACCCAAGTAAATTACTACCATTAAGCAGCTAATCCAAATAAAGCCAAGTGTTGTGCCAACAAATCTGGTTTTTTGTTTAATGCCTAATAAATATTTTACACTCGAGTATATTAATCCTATAAACGGAATAATAAGCAGCGCTACAGCACACGTTATTAAAAGCCAAGCTTGGTCCGACCCCTCGGTTATGTGAATGCTAAAAAATTCCATTTCTGTAAAGTTGTTGCCCCAATTGGTAAACAATTCTATACTCACAACAACAACAATTAGCAGTGATACTAACAGTACGCCAAACACGAATATTTTTGCGAACCCTTGAAATAAAGGTTTTAAGGTTGATGCAGCATCTTCTATAAAGTCACCGGTGTTTTTTTTTGTTTTATTCATCTGCTCTTTCGAAAAAGTTTCCTTTACTTCTTCTCCAAATTCGTTAACTTTTTTACCGAATTGTTTAGCGCCATCTTTAACCGTTTTTTCAATATTGCTGATGTCGACTTTCTCGCCACGCATCTCTAATTTTTCTGTTGTTGTTTTAGCTTCCGGAATTATAATCCATAAAATGATATATAATAAGAAGCCTGTTCCCGCTAAAAAGAAGGCAGCCAAAAATGCTAACCTAATCCAAAGGGCATCAACACCAATTCTAGCGCCAAAACCTGCGCATACACCACCAAGTACATTGTTTTCTTTATCACGGAAAAACTTAGTACCACTTGGTCTGCTATGTGTTTCGTTATAATTGGTGTTTTGATAGCTTGGTTCTTCGCTTTCAAATTCTTCGGGTTTACCCATTGTAGCAATTATTTCATCTACATACGTTTCAGTAATTGCACCTCTTTCACCTACGCGATCAAACATGAGTTCCGCTATACGGTGTTCGATGTCTTTTATAATTTCATCACCGTCGGGTGTTGTGCTATACTTTCTGCGTATGCTGTTTAAATAGTTGTCTAATTTTTGATAAGCAGTTTCATCTATTTGGAAAACTACTCCTCCAATGTTTACATATAATAACTTGTTCATTGTTGCGTTGTATTTATTGATTTGGTGTTAATTGATACAGCAAGGGCTAATTCTTGCCAAGTTTTGTCTAATTCGGTTAAAAACAAGCGGCCTTTATCAGTTAACTGATAATATTTGCGGGGTGGGCCCGAATTACTTTCCACCCATTTGTAGCTTAAGAGTTCCATTGTTTTTAATCTGTTGAGTAAAGGATAAACTGTACCCTCTGCTACTAACAAATTACTTTCCTTGAGCCTGTTAATCACATCCGTAGGGTAGATCTCCCCTTCGTTTATGATGGCTAGGATACAATACTCCAGCACACCTTTTCGCATTTGAGCCTGAGCATTTTCTACATTCATGGTGCAAACATACGGCATAACTTTGAACTATGCAATACATAGTAGCAGGTTAAGGGGGGTTCTATGCGTTAAATTTTTGTTAAAGTTTACTTTGCCGATACTTTATTAGCTTGAAACCCTTTATTTTATTGGGTTTTTTAAATTTTGCCAAATTCCTTACGTGAGGTATTTTTTTTATTGATAGGACTTTTTTAGCCACGAAGTCTCTAAGTGGCCCAAAGAAACACGAAGGAATTAGATAAACCGCTTCATCACTTAGCGTACCTTCGAGCCCCTTTGGGTCTTTGTGGCATGCTGCATTTATTTAGCCGCGAAGTCTCGAAGTGGCCCAAAGAAACACGAAGAAATTAGGTAAACCGCTTCATAACTTAGCGTACCTTCGAACACCTTATGGTCTTTGTGGCATACGGTATTTTTTTAGCCACGAAGTCTCGAAGTGGCCCAAAGAAACACGAAGGAATTAGATATAACGCTTCATCACTTAGCGTACCTTGGAGCACCTTTGGGTCTTTGTGGCATACGGCATATTTTTAGCCACGAAGTCTCGAAGCGGCCCAAAGAAACACGAAGGAATTAGATAAACCGCTTCATCACTTAGCGTACCTTCGAGGCCTTTGGGTCTTTGTGGCATCCATGCGAAAATGCAATACTATATATAGAGTAACATGTATTACTGAAATCTTAAAGCATACAATTAACTTCTAAATGAAGCGCTCATAATATTATTAAAACAATCAAAATCTTATCTATTAAGACAAGTTTACTTTTATTGTTATCAATTTAAAAAGAATGAATGAAATCCAAAAGTAAGCTTTGCATAAGGCATACTTAAATTGTAATTTGTCGCATCGGTAACTTTTGCACCTGCAAATTTCCAATCTCCAACTCCAATTCCAAAAGTATACCCTAATTGAACACCAACAAAAACACCAAATACGCTAAACTCCTGGTCGGATCCTTTCCCTAACACATAAGCCATATGCAAAGAAACATCACCAATAATATTAGCTTGTCGTAGATTGGATTCTGTAAAGGCATTGTTTTGGATTTCAGCAACAGTTAAATCTTTAGTACTCTTATTTAGGATAGTAGTTCCTCCGCCACCGATGGAAATTATAGGATAGCACTTAAATTTACTAGATGGTTTTTGTGTAAGTAAGTAACCGAAGTCTAAGGTAAATAAACTAGCTTGTGTGGTAACTTCATTAGAGTCGCCAACATAAGTATCACCATAAATAGTATAACCCGTAAATCCGAAAATATAATTATTCTTTAGATATAAAATCTGTGCACCAAATGTAAAATGATTTTCATTTAATGCGACAGTGCCATCAGGAAAAAATTGATGAATTTCCTTTACTTGACCATATCCGTATCCGCCAACAAAATTTACAATACTGCCACTAATTTTATTTTCGGTAGTGTCTTGTGCTAATAAAACATTGTTCATAGTCAATGCTGCAATAGTTAATAAAATAATTTTTTTCATAAATTCTGATTTTTAATTTTTTGTAGATAAGCCCAATGTAATACCCATACGAACTGCTGGCCCAAATCTGGTGGGCTCTCTATTTTCTAATATTGGGTTAGCTATGAGATACACTTCATTATCATATTCTATTCTGCCACCGTCAAATTGGTGATATGCAACGCCTATGCCCATAAAGTATTCAAACATCAAATGATTTTCTTCAACGCGTCCGCCAAAATTGAGGAAAACGTTATAACTTAACTCAGTTGGGTTAAATGTTGATTGTCCTAAATAGGTAATTGCATCAGCAGTAAAAACATCGCTTTTCACAGGCTCGTATTTGCGCGAAACCACTTCAAATAATGGTCCCACAAAATTGCCTTCATCGTAACTATCTCTACTGCCAAATTTAAATGCAACATGCGCGCGATAGCCATTCCAATAGTTTTCGAAACCATCATATTCAATTTCCTTGAAATATAAATCATCATAAATAACATGATTTAAATTAATTAATTTATAACTGAATTCCATCGAGAAATTATGCACACCAAATCCTACAACCCCACCATAATCGCGATATTTATTAAATCGAATAATCATAGGCAACGGATATACACCGGCATATATACTAAAATCTCTATCCGCACGGCGACTGTCGCGTTCTTGTTGTTTTTGTAATTTTTCTTGTATTTCTGCAGCTATTATATCACATGATCTTGATTTTGCAAGTGCTGCATTCGATTTTTCCATATTGCCATACTTTGCCCATCTTCCCGAAATTTCCATCCAAGCCGCACAGTCGCTTGAACTAATGCGAGGCTCTTGTTTTGCTGCGGTAAGTAATCCTAATGCATTGTTCCTGGCTAAATCTGCCATAGCATATGCATCGTTAATAAATGCATATTCATAATAATTGTTTTCTAATGCCAATGTAAACATAACGGGACCGCGCTCTATATCGTTATTTAATTTCAAAGCAATAGCAGTGCGCGCATATAAGCCACCATCTTGAACAAGTGCAGCATTATTCGTTTTTAAATTGATAATAAAATTGTATCCGGTAATATATCCGTAGGTGTTTCCCTTTAGCACAATATCTTTATATTCTTGAGTCAAGGCTGTAAAATACTGTATATGTTTAATTGCAATATCTGCTGACTCGGCTGTATTGTTGCGCATTAAGTTTGCGGCATTTAAATAATTGATGGTGAGTAAATACTTATACCAGTTTTTATTGGTTTCATCGGTAATAACATAATCAAATGCCAAGCCCTCTCGCGATAAAGTCAAAGCTGCTGCATTATTACCATTTATTACATATAATTCAGACAGTGCTGAATAAAATTCTAGAATTGTTGGCGCAATGTTTTCCCATGCTATAGAGTAATTTTTATTTTCATATTTATAATAATTTTTAAAATCAGCCTGTCGAAAATTGAGCATGTCTGTTTTAATAGATTCGAAAGTAGTTGTTGCAGTTATATTTTCTTTGTTGATTGCCTGCATATATCCCAACTCATAAGTAGTTAATGTTTTAAAATATTTTGCTGTACCAATATTTTCTGCGCTGCCAATAGCTATTACTTCGTCTAATACGCGCTGAATTTCATCATGGGTTTGCTTAAGCCGCATCGTTACACCTTGATTTAAAGTTGCGGTTGTAAAATTATCGATAGAATTGCGGTAGCGATTATACATATGAACGGCAGTATCCAATTGAACATCAGCCGGTGTATATGCTGTTACTTGTCCATATACCGAGTTTGTAATATTTACAAATACAAAAAGGGCGATTAAATATTTAATCCTGCTTCGCAATGTCAATTGGTACATTTTTCTTTTATTTTAATGCAAAATTACTATTTCATTGCATACCCTAAATTTTATGCCAAATAACTTATTGATTACCTGTTATAATATTGTCCTATTTGCTGAATAAATAGTTCTTTCAAAATGAACTTTTATACTGATTTTTGCAGTTAAGTAAGCAAATAATACCTATGCAAGTTGAAATTTGGTCAGATATAATGTGCCCTTTTTGTTACATCGGAAAACGTCGGTTCGAAAAGGCTTTAGCGGGTTTTGAAGGTGCCGAAAACATTGAAGTTGTTTGGAAAAGCTATCAATTAGATCCTAATCAAGAAGATATTCCCGGAATTAGCATTAATCAATATTTGGCTGAAAGAAAGGGCTGGACAGTCGCTTATGCACGCGAAATGAATAAATATGTAACCGACATGGCGGCAGGCGAAGGCTTGGTATATGATTTAGATAAAGCGGTAGTAGCCAATTCGTTCAATGCACATCGCTTGATTCAAATGGCAAAAACAATAGACAAAGGTGACGCAGCAGAGGAAGCATTTTTTATCGCCTATTTTACCGAAGGAAAAAACATAAACGACCCGAATGTAATTTCTGAAATTGGTGTAGCACTTGGTTTAGCAGCAAACGACATTGCAGCAATGCTCGATAGTGGTAAATATGTTAACGATGTTAGAGCAGAAGCAGCAGAAGCCGGTATGTTAGGCGCCAAAGGTGTTCCTTATTTTGTGTTCAATAGAAAATATGCCATTTCGGGTGCTCAGGCAGTTGAATCATTTACACAAGTATTAAATACTGCTTTTGCAGATTGGAAAAATACCCAAGCTGAAAAAATCGAAAATATAGCATCCGGTGATAGCTGCGATGTTGATGGCAATTGTTGAGTATATTATTTGTTTATGTTATTTCAGGCAAAACAATAGTAATAATGCCACTACTTTTGTAAAAATAATTTTCTGACTTTAATCACACAAAAAATCGTTGTATTTTTGAAATACAATGAAACCCTCCGACAATCTCTTTAAACTTATTAAGTCGCTCGACAAAAGTGAAAAGGGTTATTTTAAAAAATTTGCCGTTAGCCATGGCAAGGGTAGTAATCATATTTTATTATTCGATGCAATTGATGCGCAGGATGTTTATGATGAAACTGCCTTGCTAAAGAAGTTTAGAAAAGAAACATTTGCTAAACAAATTGCAGTAACCAAAAACTATTTATGGGAATTAATCCTCCGTTCACAGCGTCAATATAGAAGAGATGCTTCCAAGTTTATGCAATTGAATGCGCTCATGGAAAACGGAGAAATATTGTTTGAGAAAGGGTTGTATGATGAGGCAATGAAGCAATGGGATAAAGCTAAAAACTTAGCAATCCAATACAACGAAATGCCATTTTTATTAGATATAGAAACGAATAAACGCCGTTTTTACATCGACATGACGGCAGGCAACTGGAAAGAGCATACGGACCCGTCTTATGCATTTAGTTTTAATATGATAGATGCATATACTGATATGCTGAAAATTCAACAAAAGTATGTCCAAATAATTAATGTAATAAAGGTTCAACCCTATTTCAGGAACGATGAACAGCGAGCCGAATGGGATGTATTTATGCAGGACCCGCTGCTGGCAAAAAACAATGAGCCTGATACTTTTTGGGGGAAACTATATTATAATTACATACATAATATTTATCACCTGCTATGCAGAAACAAAGAAGAAGCCATTCCCTATATTAAGAACATTGTTAACTTATGGGATAGTAATGCCGAATTAAAATCCATTGAACCAATTAAATATTTATCGGCTGTTCATAATTATCTCACTAATTTAATGTTTCTAAATGAAAAAGAAGCATTTATTCAATATTTCGAAAACTTTTCGCCGCCTGAATTAACCTCTATTTCGCAAGAAGCCATTTATTTTGAACACCTATGGCTAATGCGAAATAGCTACTACGATTTAAAGCGCGATTATAATGGTATGGTGGCATTTATTAATTCATCACAAGAAGATATTAAAAAGTACATGCCTTATATTAATAAAGTGCGTTTATTAATTATGCGCTTTACTACTGCATACAGCAAAACAATAGTGGGTGATTTTGAAGAATCCAATGATTTACTACACTTAATTTTTGATTCAAAAGAAGTTGAATTGCGCAAAGACTTGCAAGCACTTTCGCGCATGGTATACACCATCAATCATTATGAACAAAATAATTTATTGTTGTTCAAACATGTTATCAGCACCTCTAAACATTTTTTACGCACCAACGATTTTTATTATGAAACAGAAAGGGTGTTTATGAAGTATATGACCAAGCTGTCAAAAGTTATTGATAAAAAAGATAAAACGGAGACTTTTCAAAAAATGAAAGAAGAGTTATTGAATATTATTCAAGCAAACGAAAATGAGCTGACAGCTTGCAGCCAAATTCATTTGATTGAGTGGATTGATGCGAAAATAAATAACACAACTTATCTAGAACAACTTTGCCTTCAAAATGTGTAAATAACCAAATAAAACTAAATAACCAACCGTTTACGCTTCCACCATGCTATCACAATAAATGGAATCACAAACCACCATAAGTTGGGTTCCGACATCATTTGTGGTACTTGTCCCAAGTTTTCTGCCGGCGTACCGGCTAAAATTTCAGTTTGTTTTTTTAATAACATTTTTTTCTGCTCCTCATTTTCAAGCGCAAGAAAAGCTGTTGCAGGTGTCATAATATGTGCCGTAAAACTTTGATAAACAGAATTTCCCCAGTTTTGATTTCCCACTTTTGGATAAATTTGATAGTACCGATTTGCAGCATGCAAAATCAGACCCATTTCCCAACTATTTGCTGTTGATGGAAAAGTTGATAATTCAAAATGTTGCGCATCAAAAATTATGTCTCCTCCCGGTATATCCGACAAGTAATATTCAGGTCGGTCGGCATTCGGATATGCAAAAACCGTTTTAGTTGGTATGCTATCAAACTTTGTTGATACAGCCTTTTCAGGAAAATCAAATAAATTATGCTGTTTTAGTTCCGAACCCGGAGTTATCGAATAAAAGTAATCTGCATCCGGATACATAAATTGCATATCACTGAAATCGGTTTGTATATAGGCAAGTTGAAATTGGTTTGTGCAAACAATAAAAAGTGGATAGGTGTTATTATTTAATTGGTAATGATTGTAAATAGCTTTTTCTATTGCCCAGTTTAAATTAAATCCGGCTTCTTGTTTTTGTTTTTCAAGCCTATCACTCAGTGTCGCATCATATAGAAATGTAGTATCACAATAATTCACAAAAGAAACCATTGCCCCATTTTTTCCCTCCGGATGTTGTTGTACGAAACTGTCAATAATTTCAGCAAAATTTTCAGAATCGGCATCTTCTGAACCGTCTACAATAAAATGATAATAAGGCAATCTTTTTGTGGTATCTAAAAGCTTTTTTTGAGTTTCTGATAAATAGTTAATTTGACCGGTGCTGTAGGTAAATGCATTTGGTTGATAATCTATAAAATCGCCTAATAACATTGTAATATCATCTATTACAAGCTTTGTAGGTTCTTTGTGTACAAATGTGATGTTGGTTTTTCTTAATTCTTTCTCTAGAAATGGGAATACCCTGAGCGACAACCGATCGCCGGATATATATTTCAAAAATCCGGGGTCTTTATTCGTATTTACAATTCTATCGTAGGTCCATGTTGCAGCTTTTTGTTCTGCTAGAATGCCTTGTTCTAAGGTGTCGTTTATGAGTAGATGATAATCTGTTACATAACATCCAACAGGCAAATCGAAGGAAGTAAAATATTCATCTAACCGATCGCCTGAATTGGAATTAATAAATTGAGGACTTAACAGATGTAATTCAACAGTACTCGTCCAGTATTGTTGAACCGAATCGTAAGTTGATGTAACGTTGTGGTGCACAAGTTCAATCCCTTGTCCCGGTATGTTTTCAGGCGCTTCATTAATAAAAATTGGAGGCGCTGAATGGGTAAGTATGCTTTTTAATGTTGCTCCACGCGATAACGATATTGATTTATTTTCGAGTACAAAAGTTTTAAAATAATTAGAAATTATTGGTACGCTTTTATTACCGGAAATTATATTGCCGCGCGTGTGCCGATGTTTGTTAAATACTTTTTTTACTCTGTTTGGTTCAATGTCAAAATCGTCTTCATAATCGGGCGCATCTACTAATGTAATTGCAGCTTGTACTGTTTTTAAATTTTTATGTAATTCTAAATGAACAAGATAAGGTATTAAACAGAATGCAATTATAGTTATGGGCACTAAAATTATTGGCCGGATATAATTACGAAGAAAATTAAAATCTGATTTTAAAATGTTAAAATGGATAAAAAATAATAATATGGGTGTTAACATTAATATGCCTACTCCAAAAGCAATCACTAAAATTATCGAAATTGGTGTGTAAGGAAGAAATACAATACAAAAATATACTGTAAATGAAAATAAGATTACGCGTAATAAATAGACTAAAGTTCTAAAGTAGATATGCTGTATCTCGGGAATCAGCAGTAAAGCACCATTCACCACGGCAAGCGCGAAAAACCATATACTTGAAAAATTGCCAAACACATTACTTGAATCAAATGAATTTACAACTAATCCAATAATAGGTAAAAATAATCCAAATAGTAGGATGTAATTTTTGTCTTTATAATATACTTTTTGTTTGTTGAGATTATAATATATGTAAATACATTTTATGATGTGGTAGGCAATAAATATTGCTGATCCAATTAAAATTAGTTCTAATAAATACTCCGGTATATGCAAGAACTGTCGCATTGTTTTAGATTGCTCCACTAATGAGCCTAAATAAATTAACACCGGCACTGAGACTACATAAGTAATACTTTTCCAAGCATCACCGGTTTTGGAAGTGTTAAAATGGATGGTAGTGAGTACAATATAAAAAACGGCTCCCGGCACAAATAAACTTGCTTGAAAAAAGTTGGTCGTTATATCTACACCTAATACAACTATTTGGTCAAATAATCCGCTGGAGTAGTCGAATCCAAGAATGCAATATACAACTGTAGGGATGCAGAAGGCAGCTAGTAATACCGATGGATGAACATCTCGTTTTTTATACCAAGTAATAATACTATAAATAACAATACTTACAACATAAAATAATATTGAACCAATAAACAGATAGAAGTTGTTGTGTTTGGAGTTAATTTCATTTCCGAACGATAATTGATAGGAGCGGATGGCGATAATTAAATATATGATAAGCGGTGCTGCTGAAACAATGAGCAACCACTTAGGATGGAACAATTTTTTCATTCGAGAAGTGTTTGGTGTGATATAGGGAAACTATTTTGTAAATCAATACTAATGCAGCCATATAACAAAACAGTCCAACCCATTCATGTAATACACGATGCGGTTGTGCGGTTAAAAAAACATCACCAATTCGTTGGCCAAGTATGCCAATTAAAATGCGGGAAACATTCATGACAATAGTAATTGGGTATGCTGCAATCAATATGAGGAGTGTAAATAAAAATTTGCTTTTTGGGGAAGTATAATAATTGTGAAACCGGAAATATATCAATCCAATAAAAAGTAATAAAAACGTGAAGCCTGAACAGGTTTTACCTAAAATAATATTCAGTTCATTAAATAAATATCCCTTCTGTGGAATAAATTCCGGCGTGCTGCTTAAAATCCATGACAACATGTAACCGGTTGGATATAATAGCCAACGTAATTGTTCTATCAATGCTGCATTATACCACACTTGCAATGTGATAAGCAATAGTATACCAAATAAAATACTAGGCAATACGGTGTTTCCCCTCATTGCTGATGGTTATTAATTTTAAAACGAAAAATTTAAGCAGATATTTTACAGATACATAATTTCAGAAATAGGTTGCAAGCAGCATCCCATTACCCGTGATACACCTTCGAAGCAACAATTTTCCCGTTGCTTATTTCAAGAATTTCTGCTATCCGCATGTCGGGTTCGCTTCCCACTTTACGCGTGTATTCCATAAAAACACAGGTATCGTTTGCCGTTAATCGCTCTTCGTGATAGTAGAGTTCAGGTAAGCGGTCAAATGCATCTTGCCACCATGCTCGCATTGCTGCTTTGCCTTTAATTAATCCGTTGGTTTCCGGGTTTCTAATTTTCAACTTCGGACTAAAATGCTCGGCGTGTTCATCATATAATTCGAGTAAAGCATCAAGTTGATGTTCATTAAATGCTTTTAACCAAAGTTTAGCTACTACTAATGGTGTCATTTTATTTTTTAGGAATATCTTTTAAAATTTCCAATAAAAATTTCCAAAATTTTTGAACTGAAACAATATTTACTTTTTCATCCGGTGAGTGTGGATTTTTTATAGTTGGCCCGAAAGAAATCATATCCATTCCCGGATTTTTTTCTCCTAATATACCACATTCTAATCCCGCATGAATGGCCATTACATGTGGTTTTTCTCCGAATAGGTTTTCATATTTATTTTCCATCAACACCAAAATTTCAGAATCCGGATTTGGCGCCCAGCCCGGATATGCTCCAGTGTGATCAACTTGACATCCCATTAGTTTTAAAGGCGCACCAACGGTATATGCTACATCTAATTTCGCTGAATCAATTGATGAACGCTGCAAACTTTGTGTAATAAACTTTCCGTCTTTTACTTGCACACGCGCAAACGATGATGATGTTTCTACTAATCCCGGAATTGCAGAACTCATGCAAAATACACCGTTGTGCACCGATTGAATGGAAGTCGTGATTTTATTTGTATCAACAAGACTCATCACACCCGCGGGCATTGCTGTTTTTGCAATTGTTATTTTTAAACCTTCATCTTGCAAAGCAAATTCGTGTTTTATTTCGCCAGCCAATTTTTCAAAAGCGGCAACATATTTTTCGTCAGTAACAATTACCGTTGCAAACGATTCGCGCGGAATGGCGTTGCGCAAGCTTCCTCCTTCTATACTTGCTATCTGCAATCCAAATTGTTCGCATTGGTACATCAAACGATTCATTATTTTATTGGCATTACCACGCTCAAGATGTATATCAACTCCGCTGTGACCACCTTTTAATCCGTTCACCGAAATTTGATATGCAATGGCATTTGCAGGTGGTGCTTCAACGGCATAATTATAAGTTGTGTTGGTATCAATTCCACCGGCACATCCTATAGAAAACTCGTCATCATCTTCCGTATCTAAATTCAAAAGAATTTTTCCTTGTAACAAGCCGTCACCTAATTTAAAAGCACCCGTCATACCTGTTTCTTCATCAATAGTAAATAATGCTTCAATGGCTGGATGTACAATTGTATCCGAAGCAAGTATTGTCATAATACTCGCAACACCAATACCATTGTCGGCCCCAAGCGTTGTGCCCTTTGCTTTAACCCAATCACCATCAATATACGATTGAATGCCTTGTGTGCTAAAATCAAAATCCGTATCTGCATTTTTTTGATGCACCATATCCAGGTGCGATTGCAACACAATTGTTTTTCTATCTTCCATTCCTGCGCTTGCAGGCTTATATATAATTACATTCCCAATTGCATCGACAACTGTTTTCAATTGCAACTTTTCACCAAACATTTTCATAAATGCAATAATGCGTTCTTCTTTTTTCGATGGACGAGGAACAGCATTAATATCTTCAAAATTATTCCACAATTGCTGTGGTTCAAGATTTCTAATAATAGTAGTCATAGCTTATACATTGTTGACATAAAGGTAACCATAAATTATTTCTATTGTTTAGGGTTAAAAATCGATTTTAATCATATTTCTAATCATTGAAATAGTAGTCCAATACCGTGTTATTAAACATTTACCGCTTTTTATCGAGCCGGAAACAGCCTTCAAAAATTTAGAATATTCAATTAATTTGCAATTACAACCATATTTAATGAAATTTTACCTAATATTATACCTCAAAACACTAAAATATATGACTCTAACACTCACTCTCAAATCCGTTAAAAAACTGTCTATGTTTTTAACGATGGCGATGTTCACGATGGTGATACATGCGCAATCCTATTATGTCCAGTCTACCTGCGACTACTCACCACTTGCTACTGCCGGAACAGCTATCTGTCTAGGTGATGATGTGGTTAGCAGTGCAATTCCGGTTGGATTTTCATTTCCATTTTATGGCACGCCATACAGCAATGTTTATGTAAGCTCTAACGGTTATTTATCGTTTAACTCAGGTTTAGGTAGCGGTTGCTGCACAGGTGCTTTATTGCCAAATGGTACATATCCGAATTCAATTTTCTTCGGACAAGAAGATTTGGATCCTAACTCTTGTGTTGATGGTGATATTACTTATTACACTACAGGTGTTGCAGGAAGCCAAATTTTTGTATTGTCATTCGTTAACGTGCCTCACTATCCTGGTCCTGAAGGCCTATTCCCTGTTACTGTTCAAGTTCAATTATATGAAGGAACAGGCGAAATTCGCATCGTAACTACTGAATTTAATGGTGACGGAGGCTTGTCTACAATGGGCTTAAACCTTGATGGTGCAACTGCTGATATCGTTGCCGGCAGAAACAGTCAAAACTGGTCTGCTTACGACGAATGTCTTTCATTTACAGTATTTGAACCTGCAGGTCAAGATGGTGGTGTTACAGATGTAACAAGTCCTCTTTCTGCACTTGATTTATTTACAGAAAACATTACAGTTACTATCCAGAACTACGGTTTTGAAACAATTTCTGAATTCCCTGTTAGCTATATGGTTGACGGTGGTGCTACGGTTACTGAAACTTACGCAGGTTCTATTGCTGCTTTCGGAACAGGTTCTTATACTTTCACAACTCCTTACGATTTTACTGCCGATGGATGTTATGAAATTACAGCTTACACTTCAATTGCCGACGATGGTGATGCAACAAACGATATGTATACTGAATCAGTTTGTAACCTTGGTCCTATAACAGGAACAGGTGCAGTTTACATTTACTCAAACTCTACAGGTGGCGAACCTTGGTTCTCTATTTCTAATACTACTGCCATGAACACTGTATTCGGTGTTGAAGGTGTTGATTGGAATCGCGCTTACTATGAAACTTTAGATGTTGCTTTAACATTCTCTCCTGATAATTGCTTCATCTTCTTAGAAGGTAGCGATTCTCATGCAAACGAATTAGAAGCTTTCTTAGATGCTAACATTGGTCTTGTTGAAGGCTGGGTTGCTTCAGGTGGTAAATTATTATTAAATTCAGCACCAAACGAAGGCGACGGTATGAACTTCGGTTTTGATGGTACTTCTTTAATATATGCTTACTATACAAGTAACGCTACTGCAGTTGATGCAGGACATCCTATTTTTAACGAGCCGTTTACACCTGCAGGAACTGATTACACAGGTTCTTCTTTCGGTCACGCAAGAATTACAGGAACAGGTTTAAGCAGCGTAATGGTTGACTTATTTGCTCCGGATAATGTTGTATTAACCGAAAAATCATGGGGTGCCGGTCACGTTATGTTTGGTGGTATGACTACAAATAACTTCCACACGCCTTTAGAAAATGCAGCTAACTTACGTGCAAATATTCTTGCTTACTTAGGTTGTGTTGATATTGCTTTCTGCGATGTGCCTGAAGGTTTATTTGTTGATGGTATCACTACCAACGATGCTGTTTTACATTGGACAGCAATTGATGGTGCTGATCAATATCGTGTATCATTACAGAATACTGTTACAGGTTTAATAAAAACAAAAGGATTCTACACCAACGAAGTAGTTATAACAGATAAATTAACTCCACTTACAACTTATGCATTTAGGGTTAAACAAGTTTGCTACGATGATTTAGGCGAAATTTCTGATCCTTCATCTTGGTATTATTTCACTACACTTGGTCGTTTAGACGGTAGCGATGATGCAGCTGTATCATTATATCCTAACCCAAGCAACGGAACATTTAATATTAATGTTGCAGGTTACAGCAATAATACATTCAACTTAGTTGTATCAAATGCAACAGGTCAAGCAGTTTACAACAAGACAATA
>JANMLV010000296.1:0-19209 GCA_031372705.1 Bacteroidota bacterium
TATTGTCTTGTTGTAAACTGCTTGACCTGTTGCATTTGATACAACTAAGTTGAATGTATTATTGCTGTAACCTGCAACATTAATATTAAATGTTCCGTTGCTTGGGTTAGGATATAATGATACAGCTGCATCATCGCTACCATCTAAACGACCAAGTGTAGTGAAATAATACCATGGTGAAGGTGCAGAAATTTCACCTAAATCGTCGTAGCATACTTGTTTAACTCTGAATGCATAAGTTGTAAGCGGCGTTAATTTATCGGTAATAATTACTTCGTTAGTATAATAACCTTTTGTTTTAGTTAAACCGGTAACTGTATTTTGTAATGTTACACGATATTGATCGGCACCATCAATTGCTGTCCAATGTAAAACCGCATCATTAGTTGTGATACCATCAACAAATAAACCTTCAGGAACATCGCAGAAAGCAATATCAACACAACCTAAGTAAGCAAGAATATTTGCACGTAAATTAGCTGCATTTTCCAGTGGTGAGTGGTAGTTATTGGTAGTCATCCCACCAAACATAACATGACCTGCACCCCATGATTTTTCTGTTAAAACAACATTGTCCGGAGCAAATAAGTCAACCATAACACTACTTAAACTTGTACCTGTAATTCTAGCATGACCGAAAGAAGAACCTGTATAATCAGTTCCTGCAGGTGTAAATGGCTCGTTAAATATCGGATGAGCAGCATCTACTGCAGTAGCGTTGTTAGTGTAATAAGCATATACTAAAGAAGTGCCATCAAAACCGAAGTTCATACCATCGCCTTCGTTTGGTGCTGCGTTTAATAATAATTTACCACCTGAAGCAACCCAGCCTTCAATAGTTTCTAAATTGGCATTTAAGAAAGTTTCTAATTCTGCTGCATGTGAATCGCTTCCTTCTAAGAAGATGAAGCAATTATCAGGAGAAAATGTAGCAGCAACATCAACAGTTTCAAAATAGCTGCGTGTCCAATCAACACCTTCAACACCAAATACAGTGTTCATAGCAGTAGTATTGGTAATTGAAAACCAAGGTTCGCCACCTGTTGAATTTGAATAAACATAAACTGCACCTGTTCCGGTTATCGGAAGTAAATTACAAACAGCTTCTGTATAATCGTTGTTTGCTTCATTACCATCGCCGTCAATATTTGTCCAAGCATAAACTGAATAACAACCATCCGTAGAAAAATCGTAAGTAGCAGCAAATGTATATGAACCACTGCCATAAGCAGTAATTGTTCCTGCATAAGTTTCAGAAACTGTTGCACCACCATCAATGCTGTAATTAACACTAAATCCTGAGATTGCATCAGAACCATAATTTTGAACAGTAATTGATACCGATTCAGTTCCTAATGTTGGTCCTGAAATTGGTCCTGTAACATTGCTTACACCTCCGTCGATAGCTAAGGCGCCACCAACAACAACAGTGTAATCTTCTGTTTCACCATAAGTTGCAGAAGCGCAAGGATCAAGTGGTGTTGCTAAACCTGAAGGGTAAATGCAACGCATGCGCAATCTTGTGGCACCTTCCATGGTTCCACCGGGTAATGAAAATGAAAATGACCCTGAAGCACCTGCCGATAAACTTAAATTACCAATAACTTCAGAAACCTCAAATACATTGTCATGATCACCATCAATCCAAGCTGTATAGGTTTGTGACCAAGATGGATTATTGTAGCATGTTAATGTATAACTTGTTCCAATTGTTAAATCGGTAGTAAGTGCAGTATAATCAGAATATCCAACACCGGTAATTGCTACCCCACTACCTGTATTTGAAATACCTCCAACAACTACACCATCAATGTAATCGCCTGCACCGGTTCCTGTTATGTAAACAGGTGTGCAATACTGAGAAAAGGCAGTTGTTGAGATTAGCAACATTCCTAAAGAGGTTAAAAACAACCTCATTTTTGTGTTAATTTTCATCATAAGTGTTTATTTAGTTAAATAATAATTGGTTTAATATTGGCTTTCAAGTATCCAAGTTACAAATTTTCACAATTTTGACAAAAAAACAACAAATAAATAATGACGCTGTAACCGAACGTTAGAGAAAACTATTCGAAAAAACCAATTTACAACTATGTTAAAGACCCACCTACAAAGGTTTCCAACTTTATACGTTCGTTGCCGGGTAAGGCGCTCAAAGTAAGGAAATCGGCAAATTTTCCTTGGGTTATTGAACCAATCGCATTGTCCTGACCACCGGCAATTGCACTTCCCATAGTATAGGCATAAAGCGCTTCATGTAATGTAATCCTTTGATTTTCAGCAATTAAATCTCCGACATTTGTTTTTCGTGATATTGAGGCAAGGATACAATCTATCGGATTGTAATTTTTAACTACCGGTGCATCGGTAGACAATGCCAATACAATTCCACTATCGAGAACACTTCTGGTAGGATATAAATTGGATAGGTAATCAGTGTCAAGATAATTGATGAAGTTATTACCAAGTTCACTAATAAAAACAGGTTGCATCACAGCCGTTACATTAAGCCGATACATTTTATCTAAATGTTGTTCTGTGGGCAATCCTAAATGTTCTATTCTATGATTAATTAAATTAATATTATCTGCTGCAATTTTATCATACACATTTAATACCATTTCAATTGCCGCGTCGCCAATGGCATGTGCTGCAATTCTAAACCCGGCATCTTGCGATGATTTTGCCAATTCATAAAATGTTTGTTCATCTAATCGCAAAACTCCGTGTTCATTTGAATTTTTATACGGATGAAAAAGTGCAGCCGTTTTACCACTCAATCCGCCATCGGCGAAAAATTTTACTGTATTTACAATTAAATTCGGTGAAGCATATTTTTCAGGATTGGGGTATACTTTATTTGCACCGTCGGGCACACGAATTGGTATAGCATTTATCCGAATTTTTAATTCACCGGCTTTGTCCATGTGCTTGTAAACCTCGAGCAAATCGCGATCCACGGCAGGATCCGTTGCTGCAGTGATGCCCATCGAAATAAATTGGTCCTGTGCAGCTAAAACCATTTCTCGCAATTCACTATGTGTATATTTAGGAATTACTTTCAATACTAAACCAATAGCAGTTTCGGTAAAATGCCCTGCTAAAGTACCGTCGTTTAAGTACTTAATTTCTCCGCCAATTGGGGCTGCTGTATTACTATTTATTTGTGCTATTTCAAGTGCTTTTGTATTGACAATAATTTGATGCGCACAAGTTCGTGTAACACAAATTGGTTTGTCAATATCCAATGCATCTAAATCGAATTTACTTGGCATATTTGGCACATCGAAATCAGCTTCATTAAACCCTCTGGCCTGAATCCACAATAAATTGGGATTTGCGTTTGCATAATCGAAAATTTTACGCTGCATTTCCGCAATACTTTTTACACCTCGTAAATCAAGCATATGTGTAAGTAAATTACCTACCTTCCAAATATGAATATGTGCATCATTAAACCCCGGTATTACAAATTGATGATGCAAATTAATTAACTCATCACCTTCACTATTCAGCGCAAGCATAGCTTCATCACTTCCCACTTGCGTAAAAATGCCATCCTCCACAATAAATGCTGTTGCTTCAGGTAACTCCAAATCTTGGGTTAGCACTTTTGCGTTATAAAATATTTTCCTTCCCATTATAATTATTAAGCACCTCTTCGTTGATGCGCATTTCTTATTGCAGCTTCCAACACATCTAAACCTTCATGTAATTGTTCATCAGTCATTACAATTGGTGGTAACAACCTAATACAATTAGAAAATAAACCTGCTCGAATTAAAATTATTCCTTTACTTACAGCTTCCTTTATTACTTCCATTGCTAATTCAACATCAGGCTCTTTGGTATCATTATTTTTCACAAACTCAACTAATCGCATGGCTCCAATACCACGAACATCGCCAATAAATTGGTATTGTTGTTTCCAAATACTCAATCGCTCAGCAATTAAATTACCTACATGATTTACACGTGCTAAAAAATCATCAGAAGATAAAATTTTTAATGCTTCAATAGCGGCTACACAAGCAATCGGATTTCCCCCGTATGTGCCGCCAATACCACCAAGATGAGGAGTATCCAGTATTTCAGCCTTGCCCGTTATGGCACTTATAGGCATTCCTGCACCAATTGATTTTGCCATGCAAATAATATCGGGCACAACTCCTGAATGTTCGCATGCAAACAATTTACCGGTTCGAGATGCACCACATTGTATTTCGTCGAATATTAAAACAATGCCGTGTGCATCAGCTATGCTCCGCAATTTTTCCAAAAACTTTTTGGGGATAGGAATAAATCCTCCCTCACCTAAAACCGGCTCAATAATAATTGCAGCTACACTATCCGGATCAATTTGTGCAACCATGGCTGTATCAAATTGTTGGATACAAAAATCCACATAAGCTTCATCTGTAAATTGATGAGGTTTCCTGTACATGTTTGGCGATGGCAATCTAATTACATCACTCACGTATGGTCCAAATCCTTTCTTAAACAATGCATATTTACTCGTTAGCGAAAGTGTCAACAATGTTCGGCCATGATATCCCCCTTCAAAACAAATTACAGCACTTCTTTTCGTGTAGTATCTTGCAATATTAACGGCATTTTCAACGGCCTCACTCCCACTGTTGGCAAGCAACGTTTTTTTAGGGAAGTTTCCCGGCGTGAGTTTATTTAAAAGTTCTGCTAATTCAACATATGGTTCGGGTGTGGCAACCAACGAACAAATATGAATATACTTGTCCATCTGTTCTTTCATGGCTTGAATTACCTGCGGATTATTGTGGCCAATATTCATCATACCGATACCTCCTGCAAAATCAAGCAAGGTATTATCATCCACATCTGTAACTACTCCTCCCAATGCAGAGGCAATTGCTACTTCAGTAGATTTTGCCAAACCGGCAGGCATTGCATTTTTTCTCCTCGCAATAATTTCAAGCGATTTTGGTCCGGGAATACTAGTTTTTAAATTTATTGTTGACATATTATATAATTTAAAATCATAATGGAATAACAATTATTGCACCTGCATTTCCACAAGTAGGGTCGTTTAAATAATCTTTCATTAATCCCCTAATTTGAAATCCAATTTTTTCTTGAACAGAAACCGTAGGATCAAATATTTCGTGTGATTTTACTTTTTCGTAATATTCTTCAATTGAGAGTGTATCCTTGTAATTAACATACCCATTTAGCATCCCAACCGTGAGTTGCCCTTTGCAACCTAATTCCTTTGCCAAATTATTTCTGATTCCATAAAATGCTTTAGCAATGCCAAGTCCGCGGTAATCCGGATGCACAGAAACATCAATACCATACAACCATTCTCCGTCGGGAACATGATTCGTTAACCAACCTCCGGAAACGGTTTCAGTAAAACTATGATGCATAGGATGCGCTAAATCATAATTGTACCGCATCGTTGTTGTGCCTCCAATTACTTTATCACCTGCAAGTGCAACAAATTGCCCTTGAGGAAATATCTCCAGATGTTTTAAATAGTGTGCTTTGTGTAGAATTTCATCTTCAGCTAGAGTTGGAAATACAATGTATTGTAATTCCTCTAGCGCCTGCGCATGTTCAGGTTTAGTATTTACAATTTTAATTCCCTTCGGAAGATTAATAGACATATTCATTATTTAAAATATAAATCCTAATAAAATATATAATCCACAACTGATAGTAAATGAAATTAATGCATAAGGCAATTGTGTAATGCCGTGGGCATAATTATTACATTCGGCTCCTTGTGAAGCCAATATAGTTGCATCGCTATAAAAACAGGCATGAGCACCAAATGCACCTGCGCTTACAACAGCCCCGATGCATAACCATAAATTACAATCTAATGCAGCAGCTAAGGGAATTACCATTGGAATGGCAATTGCATATAATCCCCAACTATTGCCGGTTGCAAACGCAATTGCACCAAGTGTAAGAAAAATGATAAGCGGTAAAAACGCTCTGCTTACCGAACCCTCAACTCCTGAAATAACATACTGTGTAAGCCCCATATCATCACCAAGATTCTTCAGCACATAACTTAACACTAACAAAACCAACGCATACAACATGCTTTTCATTCCTTCGATAGACGATTCCGATAAAACTTTAAATGTGGCTACCTTTTTTAAACCGTAATAAATAATGGTAAATACAAGTGCTACTATAACACCTTTTAATGCATCCATGTCCAACAATATTGTGGCAGCAATAAGCACGAGCATTGGTAATAGTAAATACCAAATACTTGATTTATTCTTAGCATCAAAAACTTCAACATCTAATTTAAACTCCTCACTGTTTTCAGGAATAAGCTTGCCTGTTGTTTCTGCTCTTAAAAAAGCGCCTTTCATTTTTCCAATAATCGGAATTACACCAAATGCAACCAGTGGCACAATTAAATATTGCACCCAACCGTAAGTAATAAATGGAATAACATTCAGATAAGCTTTGATACCTTCACCTTCGGCAACAATTGCATTATCTTCCAACAATTGTCCTATAAAAATTACCCAAGTTGATATTGGTAAAATAACGCATATCGTTACCGCTGTAGAACTTACTAAAAATGCGAGCATTTCGCGCGGAATCTTATAGTGGTCGGTTATTTTCTTCATGGTTGTGCCGGAAGTAAGCGCATTCAAATAATCATCAACAAATAAAAATGTTCCGAATATCCATGTTGTTACTAATGCTTTTCGTTTTGTATTTACACGATGCAACATCGTATTACCAAATTGCAATACCCCACCGCTTCGAATCATTAAATTAATAATAGCACCATATAAGCAGCAAACCATTATCACCCAAACCATTAATTCATCTTGTAATACAGCATAAAATGAGTCAATGGTTGCATTAAAAAAATCTGTTTCGGGCGATTTAATATCAATAATAATATAACCGGTGAGCACACCAATAATTAATGGCTCTAGCGACAGCTTTGTGTACAATGCGATTGCCACCACAACCAAAGGTGGAATTAATGATAACCAACCATAATATATTGCCGTTGCCTCCATGATTACAACCCTCCTATTGAAATTAATTTCTTTTCCATGTATTCGAGCATTCCTTCACTTCCACTTTCGTGACCAAGACCACTTTGTTTCCAGCCACCAAATGGCGCCTCTGTTCCATGCGGTGCCCATTCATTAATTCCTACCATTCCAAATTCAAGATTTTCGCTAATATAAATGGCATGATTAATATTATTTGTCCAAACGTAGGCTGATAAACCATATGGTGTGCTATTCGCCTTTTCAATTACATCATCAATATCTGAAAATGGTATTAATGGCATTACCGGTCCAAAAATTTCTCTATGCAAAAATTCAGATTGTGGATTTGTAACTTCAATAACTGTAGGCACAATAAAATTTCCATCCGGTAATATATGTCCACCGGTAATAATTTTATTATGTTCAGATTTTGCTTCATTAATAATCGACATTACATGCAATTGTTGTGTTCTATTAATGAGCGGACCAATTCTAGTTTCAGCATTTAACCCATTTCCAATAATTAGTTCTGCAGCATATTTTGCAGCTAATTCACTAAAAGCCGAATAGATATTTTGGTGCACATAAAATCGTTGCGGAGCTATACAAACTTGTCCGCAATTTCTAAACTTAGTTGCTACAGCAGTTTTAGCAACATGTTCAATATCTACATCATCCATTATAATAACGGGTGCATTACCACCCAATTCGAGTGCCAATTTTTTATTGGTATGACTGGCACCATCCATTAAAATTTTCCCAACTCGGGTGCTTCCGGTAAAGCTGATTTTTTTTACAACCGGGCTATTTAATAAAGCTTCACCAATTTTTGCTGCATCGCCATTAACTAAATTAATTACACCTGCAGGAATGCCTGCTTCAACTAATGCTGCAATTAAATTCATGCCTGTTAGCGGAGTAAACTCACTCACTTTAGCCACCACACAGCAACCGGCAGCCAATGCAGCAGCCCATGCTCTGGCAGGATTATAGGCAGGAAAATTCCAAGCTGTAATTACACCAATAACACCCATTGGTTGATAAATTACTTGCATACGTTTATCTGTTCTGGAAGAAGGGATAGTTCTTCCATAGCCTCGCTTTGCTTCCTCTGCATACCACTCAAATAAATTAGCAGCAACTTGCAATTCTCCTTTTGCTTCAGCTAAAGGTTTGCCACTTTCCATAACCATATCTTGTGCATATAAGGCTACATGCTTGCGAATATTTTCAGCAGTGCGTTTTAATATGTCGGCACGTGTCCATGGTGAAATTTTACTCCACGATTTAAATGCATGGGCAGCTGCATTAATTGCTAAATTGCAATCTGCATCATCACCAAACGGCACCGTTGTAATTATTTCATTTGTTGCAGGATTATTCACTTCCCAATTACCACCATTTACTGCATCACAATAATTGCCATTGATATATTGTTTTTTCATTTTTAAATTTTACTTCGTTGTTAAAGCAAACAAACATTGTTCTATGATGTCCAATCCTTTGTTCAAATCTTCATCACTAATAACTAATGGTGCCAAGTTGCGAATAATATTGCCGTTAACACCGGCTGTTAAAACAATTAAACCATTATCGTAACAAGCCTGTGCCAGTTTTTTAGTAAGTAATGAATCCGGTTTTGAAAAATCGCCATCAATAGAAAGCTCAAATGCCATCATAGCACCCAAGCCTCTTACACAGCTGATATGATTTGGAAATTTTTCCTTTAATTCCAAAAATCTTTTCCTAATAATATTACCTATGTGTGTACCCTTAGCATTTAAATCAATTTGTTGCATATAATCAATGGTGGCACTTACTGCAACGCAGCACAAAGCATTTCCGAGATATGTACCGCCAATGGTGCCGGCATTAATATTATCCATAATGTCAGCCTTGCCCATTACAGCGCCTACCGGCATTCCACTGCCCATACTTTTAGCCCATGTAGAGATGTCAGGCACAACATCATAATGATGAAATGCAGCCCATTCACCTGTTCTGCCGAATCCTGTTTGCACTTCATCTAAAATTAATAATATGCCATGTGCATCACAAACTTTGCGTAATTCCTGTAAATATTTTTTAGGAATAACATGAAAACCGCCTTCACCTTGCACCGGTTCAACAATTATTGCTGCCACATTATTTGCAGGAACATAATGCTGGAAATAGGCATGCAATTGCTGAATATGCATCATAGAAAATTCATCTTCATTCATTTCGCCTCTGTAATAATCGAATGCAGGAAAATCAATTCGATAAACCTCAGGCGCATAAGGACCGAATCCTGTTTTATAACCGACTTTACTTGTTAATGTTGCTGCCAATAATGTTCTCCCGTGAAACGCCTGTGAATAACAAATAATTGCATCGCGTTTAGTTGCCTGACGCGCAATTTTAATTGCATTTTCTACAGCCTCTGCACCTGAGTTAGTAAACATAATTTTTGTTGCATCGCCATGCGGTAAAATGGAAATCATTTTTTCAGCAGCATCTAAATATTGTTCATAAATAGATACATTAAAACAACCATGAATAAATTTATTGGCCTGTTCCTGAATTGCTTTAACAACAGAGTCGGGACAATGACCTGCATTAATTACGCCTATGCCACCTGCAAAATCTATTAATTTTCTGCCATCTGCGTCAGTAATTATTGCACCTTTTGCCGATGCAATACTGGAAGGATTAAATATACCCAGCGCATTTGGAACTAATTGTTTCCTCTTTTCATGCAACGCAGCTGTTTGGGATAAAGTTGTTTCCATTATTATATTTTTATAATTGACTTAACATCAATTTATTGTTTTAATTATTAATATAAATTGTTTTAACATTTGTGAATTCTTTTAAACCGTAGTCTGCCAACTCACGACCATAACCGGATTTTTTAACACCTCCAAACGGCAACCGAGGATCAGATTTTACCATTGCATTAATAAATACTGCTCCGCTGCTGATTTGTCGTGCGAAATGATATGCCTTATCTAAATCTTGCGTAAATATTGTGGCCCCTAATCCATAGCGATGACTATTTGCAATAGCAATTGCTTCTTCTGCATTATTAACAGCGATAACAGATGCTATTGGTCCAAATAACTCTTCGCTAAAAGCCGGCATACCATTCTTAACTGATGCTAAAATGGTTGGCTCGTAATTGGCCCCGGTATTTTGTGAACCAATTATTATTTGTGCGCCCTTTTTAACAGAGGAATCTTGTTGTTGCTTTAATTCTAATGCAGCACTCAACGACGAAACAGGGCCCATAGTTGTAGTATCTAATAATTGGTTGCCTTGGTTTATTTTCTCGATTTCAGATTTAAACGCAGTTAAAAAATTATCATGCGCACCTTTGGTTACGATAAATCGTTTTGCAGCAATACAACTTTGCCCTGCGTTTTGCATTCTACTTTTTGTTGCAATTATAGCTGCTTGTTGCATATCGGCATCATCTAAAACAATAAAAGGATCGCTGCCTCCCAATTCTAATACCGATTTTTTTATATGCTTACCTGCGAGCGCAGCGATAGCCGAACCTGCGTTTTCACTACCGGTTAAAGTTACACCCTGAACTATTGGATGCGCAATTACTAATTCCGATTTTGAAGATTCCATAATTAAGGACTGGAATACACCAACAGGAAATCCGGCCAATAAAAAGGCTTCTTCAATATCGAGCGCACATTGAGATACATTTTTCGCATGTTTTAATAATCCGACATTGCCTGCTAATAATGTTGGCGCAGCAAATCGAATTACTTGCCAAAATGGAAAATTCCATGGCATTACCGCGAAAACTGCTCCAATTGGATCGTAGGCAACTAACGATTTTTTTGCATCACTGGCAATAATTCTATCTTGAAGAATATCAGGACCATTTTCGGCATAATAAATACAAGCTGCAGCACATTTTTCGACTTCCGCTCGAGATTCTGCCAATATTTTTCCCATTTCAAGAGAAATATGCATTGCATATTTTTCATTATTTGCACGCAATACGGCAGCCAATTTAATAAGTAAATCTGCCCGATGTTGCATGGTTGTTTTTTTCCAATGCTCAAATGCAATTTCGGCAACCATTAACGCTGCCTCAATTCTTGCATCATCGAGAACAGGATATTCACCAACTTGCTCCTGATTAAATGGATTTATCGATTTAAAAATTGTCATTTTATTACTTTCAACTCTTTAATAACCGGGATATTGTTCAATTGCTCCGCCACTTGCGCCTATTTCACGTCCGGGAACCGGTAAACAAGGTAAAACACCTTCACCTAATACTTCAGTAACCATTCCAAAATGCGCCAAATCAAAATAGCGATGTCCTTCAAAATTTAATTCACTGCGACGTTCATCCATAAGTGCAACTTTAAATTCATCGGCTGATGCTATTGCCATTGGTAACATGCCTCTGGCTGCGCGCAAATCGTTTAAAAATAAAACACCGCCCGGAAAAGCCGAGCCCTCTGCAAGAATTAATAATATCTCAGCATATCTTACAATAAATGCACTATTGTCTTGAAATACTTCACCTCTGTATTTCTGTGTTCTTCCATCAGGTTCAATACTAACATCATTATTTATAAAATCAACTAATGCTGCGCGATTATCACTTGTTCTGTCATCATAAAATGTTGCTAAATCAGCGGCAGCTAAAAAAGAAACTTCGCTGCGCAGGGCATCGGGTCTTGCATAAGTTAATGCATTGAATTGACTTTTATCCTGTCCGTTAAAAGCGAGTTCGAAAATGGATTCTGCTGATAATTTATTCGTGTAAATGTCTGCAAATTCATCAGCACCCATCAAGGAGGCAAATCCTTCAGTTATTACCTTTTGAGCATAAATTATTGCGTTAGCGTTATCATTATTATATTGATATGTTCTGGCTAAAAATGCCTGACAAGCAGTTTTGGTAATAAACTGAGCGCCTTTAAATGCCGGAGGATCAAATCGCAAATCGTCGTTACTCAATAAAGTTTCTGCCGTAAGTAAATCATTTATTATGGCTTCATAGGTTGCTGCAACAGTGCTCCTGCCAACGATATCATCAGGCGATAAAACACTTGTAACAACAGGTATACCCAAAGTGGAAACATTATCCCAATGCTCACCAAACATCCGCAATACATCTAAATGTGCCATTGCTCGAATAGTTAAAGCTTCACCTTTAATATCGCTGCGCAATTCATCAGCTAACAGCGGGTCATTTATGCCATCAATATTTTCTAATATTTGATTTGCAGTATAAATAGTGTTATACATGGCAATCCAACAATTTTCGAGATAAATATTATTTGGTGTTGCCACTTTATAACCTAATTCGTCAAGGTCAAGATTATCGTAACCACCTGTTGCACCGTTATCGGAATAAGCATCTGCAATTAACTGATAAAATCCACCATAATAATATTGGTTTTGCAAACTATTATACATACCGATTCTGGCACTTTCTAAACTGGCTGCATCGGTAAACATATCCTCGTCGGCAACATCATTGGTAGATGTTTGTGATAAAAAACTTTCGCAAGATGTAAATACGTTCATCACCATAATGATGAGAACGATTATGCGTAATTTTTTATTAGCTGTTAAATTTTTCATAGTTTATAATTTTAATACGTATTGTATTTTATTAAAATTTAAAATTAAATCCAAGCATATAAGTTCTGGCTTGCGGATAAGCTGCATAGTCAACACCGGCTGTTTCAGGATGGTCGCCACCTGTTGAACTCACCTCCGGGTCGAAGCCGGTATACTTACTGAATACATAAGCATTCTGCACTTGTGCATATATACGAACAGATTCATAGCATGTCATTTTTGAAGGCCTAATTGTATATCCGACACTAACTTCACGAATACGCAAGTTTGAACCATTCTCTATTGCTTGTCCCGAATTTTGATAGAAATTATAATTAAACAACGATGCTCTTGGTATATCTGTCTCATCACCAACTTCTTGCCATCTGTCGTCAATTACATGTGAGTTGTTGGCATAAACCTGATATAAATAAAAATCTTCATCCCAACCATAATCACTCCAACCACCGGTTTGATAAGTTGAACGAATTAAGTTATACACTTCATTACCAATTGTATAAGTAGCAGAAAGTGCAGCATCCCAATTTTTATAGCGCACCGCAGTATTAAATCCACCATACCAATCAGGAATAGCTTTACCCAAAATTGTTGCATCACCGTCATCAATTACACCATCACCATTTGTATCTGTATAAACAGGATCACCGGTTTCAGGATCAACGCCTTCATAAGGCACGCCCCAAAATGAGCCGTATGATTCACCTTCCACTAAAATATGTGTTGAAGTTAAATCACCATAAGCACTTACTAAAATACTATCAGTGCTTAAATCAATAATTTCATTATGCAAATAGTTGATATTAAAACCAAAACTCCAATCGAAATCTTTTCTATCAATAATATATGTTGTTGCTGAAAATTCGATACCGCTATTTAAAATATTACCATAATTTCTGGTAACGGAACCAAAACCTGTTGTTCCGGGAACAACATCTTCACTTAATAAATCAGTTTTATTACCGATATAATATTCAAATGAACCATTTACTCTTCCATTCCATAATTCATAATCAAACCCGATATTAAACATTGTATTCGTTTGCCATTGCAAATTCTCATCGGCAATATTGCGTGGACCTAAACCTGACTGACCGTTATAACCAACAGGGCTCCAAAAGCTGATATATTGAAAATCGCCAATTTCTTGATCGCCTGTAATACCATAGCTGGTGCGGAGTTTAAAGTCGGTGATAAATAATGACCTTGGCCAAAATGTTTCATCACTTAAATGCCATCCGGCAGATGCAGCAGGGAAAAATCCAAACTGATTATTTGGTGAAAATCTTGATGAACCATCTAAGCGTGCGCTAACTGAAAACAAATATTTGCTTTTGATATTATAATTGGCGCGTCCTAAAAAAGATACCAATGCCCAATTACTGGAGTAAGCATCACCACTTGTAATAATTGCAGCACTTGAAACATCTTGCAATCCACTTCCTATTGGAAATCCTTGTCCGCTTATTGATAAATAATCTGACTTTGATTCCTGCAATGTAAATCCACCAATAATATTTAATGCATTTTTATTAGCGAAATATTTATCGTACGACAAAATATTTTCCCCCAACCATACGCGCTGACTATAACTGCTATTCACTGCTTTTCCACCAACAGCTTCAGCATCTGTTGTAAGTGGTGAGAAATATAAATCGTCGGTTAAATAAGTAAAATCTACCGACCAAGTGGAACGGAATTTTAAATTTTTAGTAATAGCATACTCTCCAAATATGGAAGCTAATGCGCGATTACTTTTAGTAAATGGAATAATTTCTTTGGTAGATAACACAGGATTATCGCTTAACCAACTTGCTTGGTAATCTTCAAAATTTGCATAGCTGCCATCTTCTTCATATACAGGCATTAAAGGAGATGAACCAATTGCATTTGTTACTGTTCCGGTATATACGTTATCGTTCAGGCTTCTGCGGTTATCAGAGTAAGTGAGTGAAATGTTTTCACCAAACCGTAATTTATCATTAACCTTATGATCAAGATTAATACGTGAATTAAATCGTTTGTAATAAGATTCAATTACAATACCTTGTTGATCAAAATAGGAATTAGAAATGTAATAAGTAGTTTTATCATTACCACCTGAAGCAGAAAATTCAATATTATTAATTGGAGCGAGTCTGAAAATTTCATCCATCCAATTTGTATTAACTCCTGTATACCAACTTTCGGGTAATGGATTTGTAGACAATGTAGGGTCGTAATCTTCACCAAAAATGGTAGGGTCGGCATTGTAGGCATTTAAATCGTTTAATCGGGCTTCTTCAATTAAATCAACTAACTCTGCTGAGCTTAAAAACTCAATTGGTCTGCTTACCTGTTGCAAACCGGTATAATAATTTAAATTAAATTTAGTTTTTCCTGCAGCACCGCGTTTAGTTGTAATTAATATAACACCGTTGGCTGCACGCGCACCATAAATTGATGCAGCAGAGGCATCCTTTAATATTTCAATTGATTCAATATCATCAGGATTTAAATCAGAAATAGATGAAATATTTTGTCCGGCTCCAACTGACGCACCTTGTAAATCAAATGATGTTGAAATACCTGAATTACTTTCACTGATCATAGGTATGCCATCAACAACATACAATGGATTGCTTTGACCGCGCACACTCACCAAAAGCCCTGCTCCCGGAGTACCTGAAGCATTTCGAATATCAATACCCGATACTTTTCCCTGAATACTTCCGGCAATATTGGAAACCGGTTGGTCGCGGAAATCTTCATTCTTAGTTGATGAAATTGAACCGGTTATATCACTTTTTTTCTGCGAGCCATATCCAACAACAATAATTTCGTCGAGTTCTCTTTCAGAAGTTAATAAAATGTTTAGTGATGTACTTCCGGTAAAATTAATTGTGCGTTGATTAAATCCAACAAATGAAACAATTATACTTCCGGAATTCACAGGTGCAACAAGGGTGAAATTTCCATCGATGTCGGTACTTGCACCAATAGTTGGGTCAGAGGCCAATCTAATATTTGCTCCGACTAATGTTTCGTTGGTGACAGAATCACGAACAACACCTGTTATGGTTGATTGCGCAAATATTGCTGAGCAAAAAAACAACATTGCCAATGTGAGCAAAAGTTGTTGTGAGCGTTGTTTAATCATAAAATTGGGTTTTTAGATGAGACTGTAAAAACAGGTATTAAATTATGTGATTGATATGCTGTAATTTTTGATTTAAAATTTAATTTTTGTATCCACATTCGCTATTTCAATAAATATAAATCAGGTTGCGCATACTTGTATACTTTAAAATATATATTCGTTGAGCTTTCGAATATGCCATCCATTTTGGTAACCTGATTAGTCATAAGCTGAACAAGATGTTCATTGTTTCGACACATCACATTCACCTCCAAATCATAAGCTCCCGTTGTCATAGCTAAAAAACTGACTTCCGGTAGTTGAGCAATTTTTTCGGCAACTTCTGCAACCTTATCTACAGGGCGCACTTTTATAAGAATTTGAGCATAAGTGTGAAAGCCAATTTTATCAGGATTCACTCGCCCGATAATGGTCAACAACTCATTCTCCACAAAAACATTAAACCGATTCCGAACCGTACCAACCGACACGTTGAGTTCGTCGGCTATATCCGTGAAGCTTTTTCGGCCATCTTTGATCAGTTGCTCCAAGATTTTGTAATCGAGATCATCCAATTGCATGTTGCTCATTTGTCAAGATTTATACAAATAATGGAAGAATTTTGAATATTTCATAACTTTTTTCAATAAAAGTAAGGAAATCAAGGTTTTTTCTGCATTTTTTTCATGCCATAAGTAACCGATTTAGTTGCTCATGAACCGTTTTAAAATAAATTTCAGCTATGTATCACCCATTAACATGAGTACAAATTTTGCCATAGAACATGGTTTTGCAAGTAATCTGAGCAAAATACCTATCTTAGAGTTAAACAATAAATAATGCAACGAGTAGTTTCCCTGTTAACATGCTTGTTTACCTTGGTAAATATGATTGCACAAACCGTTGGTCCAAGTGAAAGAATTATTGGATTTAAAACGACAACAGATTACCATTATAATGATAATCCAATTTTTAATGCCGATTCATGTCGATTTTTCTATTCTAAACATATGAGTAATTACAAAAGTCCTTTTCTAAATGAGTTATGTTTTCCAATTGATTCCATTGAAAACTACGGACCAAATTGGTATGTCAATTACTACCAAGTTAGGCAGAATAATAATATGGATTTAATTGTAAATACATCTAATCCATTTAAAACAAATTTCAGCACCCTCAGCTTTGATAGTTGCGTTCATTACAGGTCACTAGGCATTAAATGGACTAGTGATATGTATTCGTTGCAAACATTTAATAGCCATACTATAAGTATGACCAGTATAACCGATTGTCCTGCTCCGGCATGTATGCCTTCGGAATCGGAAGTATATTTATATAATAATACGCAATACCCAACTAATTTTATTTATTATAATAATTATTATGATGAATTACCACATTGGATATATGATACCAAGTTCAGCTATAACGAAAAGCACCAAGTTTCACAAGCGGAAAAAGCGCTTACAACACTTAATGCAACATTAGTGCCTACAACAACATCAGAGTTTTATTATTTTAACTATGATAATTATGGTAATATAGTCAATAGGAAATTTATTAGCGATGTGTCCTATTTTGATTGGATGGATAGCATGGCATATACTAGCAACAAAATCAAAACCTATTGGCATTATTATTATCACGAGAATAATGAAAAATGGCGCCTTGACCAAAAAAAGGAGTTTAGTTATAATACTTATGGTGTTGCCCAAATAGTTGTAACCAATTTAAATTATGAGGATTTGGATAAAAATGAATTGGATAGCAATTGGGATACCACCAAAATTAACTTATACTACAATAACGTCGGTCAATTAGATTCTATCATCTACATCTTGCCTGACAATGCAGGCGCATATAAAAATTATTTTCATTACGAAAACGGATTAATTACATTTTATGAATTTGTACATTATTTGCATCACGACCAAAATGTAAAGGTAGATTTTGATTATGATGAATCAAATTTTTTAATTGATGAGGTTTATTATAACTATCATTATGACCCCAATTATCCAGAATATATTGTTTTTGGTGATTACAAATCTCGAACCAAAACCGATAAAGGAAATATAAAAACTTACACCAAAGGGCATTTAACCGGACTTGGTGCCTCTCCGCTTGAAGCAATTAACGATAATACGAATGAAATTCAAGGGCGTGACGATTTCTATGCGGTAAATTTATATTACGAAGATTATATTCAGCTAGTTACAAGTGACCCAAATCCGGTAATTGCAATACATATTAGCCCTAATCCAAGTTCGGAAACATTTTCAGTGAATATAACTAATGCAGATTCACTGAGTAAGATGCAATTAAATGTTTTCAGTGCAAGTGGGCAGCAGATGTATGCATTAACTTCAAGTGATTTTACGAATGGCAGCATTTCCATAGATTGCAAATCATGGGCTCCGGGCATTTACATTGTAAAAGCAAATGATGATTTTAATGCTTCAATTGAAAAAATAATTATTAATTAATTTGCTTGTTTGCTTCATAATAGTATGTTACGATGGTTTTGCCAATTTAAGTTGTAACAAATACCAAAACAGTTCAGCTATTGTGCTTTAAGCATTATCGAACAATAGTAATGCCAACCTACTGCAACCCTTAATCCGTATTCGTGGATTGCAATTTTTAAGCAACTTTCCATCTCCCCTACCAATAATTTATTAAGAATATCGTTATTTTACAAAAAAAACAAACCATGCGCAATTTCCTCACTACATTCCTACTATTGTTAAGTATTCAGCTATTGGCACAAGCTGAACAAAAGGTTCCTTCAAAAATTAGCAAGGTAACAGTTTTTACTCGTGGAGCACAAATAACCAGAACGGCGTCGCCGGCCATAAATGCAGGTAAAACTGTTTTGGTATTTACCGATATCTCTCCGCGTATCGATAAGCAAAGTATTCAAGTAAAAGGAGAAGGTGAATTCACCATACTTTCTGTTTCACATAAAATCAACTACCTTAAACAGCAAGCCATTTCTGACGAAATTGCTGCATTGGTAAAAAGACAAGCAGAACTTAACGACCAGATGAATTTCACCAATTCAATAATTAATGTTTATCGTTCAGAACAAACCCTAATCGAAAAAAATCAAAATATTGGAGGAGCAAACATTGGGGTTACAGCCGAAAATTTAAAAGCAGTGGCTGACTTCCAACGGGCGAGGCTTACAGAAATATTTACCAAACTATTAGAATTAAATAAAACAGTTGCAGATATTTCAAAGGAACAAATTTTAGTAACAGCCCAATTACAATCAATAAGCAATAAGGCCGAAAAACCGACTGCAGAAATTCATGTTACCGTATCATCTAAAACTGCAATTACAGGTAGCTTCGAATTGAGTTATTATGTGCTCGATGCCGGTTGGTTTGCGAATTATGATTTACGCGTAGAAAGTATTACTAAACCTGTAGAAATATCCTATAAGGCAAATGTTTACCAAACTTCAGGTGA
>JANMLV010000317.1:0-8864 GCA_031372705.1 Bacteroidota bacterium
GCTGCATATAGTACATATGCCGAGCGAAAAGTGGCAGCGTTTATGCAGGATCGTCTTGGGCCAAACAGGGCAGGACCTTTTGGTTTATTGCAGCCATTAGCTGATGGTGTAAAGATGTTCATGAAAGAAGATTTTATTCCCGATGCTTCGAATAGATTTTTATTTATCGCCGGACCTGCAATTACAATGATAACGGCGTTAATGACCAGCGCGGTTATTCCTTGGGGACCAGCAGTTACAATTGCCGGCCAGTCGGTGCCTTTACAGGTTGCTGATATTAATATTGGCGTATTGTATGTATTGGGAGTTGTGAGTTTAGGTGTGTATGGAATTATGATTGGTGGTTGGGCTTCTAATAATAAATATTCATTACTTGGGGCAGTGCGTGCATCCAGTCAAATGATTAGTTATGAGTTGGCGATGGGCATGAGTATCATTGCTGTAATTATGTCGTCCGGTTCGCTAAGCATTGGTGATATTGTGATTGGACAAAACGGTTGGGCAGGTATGAACTGGAATGTATTTGTTCAGCCTTTGGGATGTTTAATATTTATTATTTGTGCATTTGCCGAATGTAATAGAACACCTTTCGACTTACCCGAATCTGAAACAGAATTAGTTGGTGGTTTCCACACAGAATATAGTTCGATGAAACTTGGATTTTTCTTATTTGCAGAATATGTAAATATGTTTATTTCAAGTGCCATGATAACCTGTTTGTATTTCGGTGGATATAATTTCCCCGGAATGGAATCGGTGCAAGGTTCAGTTGGTGAAATTTGGTTCGCATTAATTTGCGTTGCCGTAATGTTTGCCAAAGTATTATTCTTTGTATTCTTTTTTATGTGGATACGATGGACAATACCGAGATTCAGATTTGACCAATTGTTAAATTTAGGATGGAAGGTGTTGTTGCCGTTGTCGATACTTAATGTGATAATAACAGGAGCAGTGATATTGTTTTTTATTTAAGAAGTGTGAAGAGGGTGAACAGCCCTAGAAACAGCCATTTAAACAGCCGATTGAGCAAAAGTGAGCAAAATTGAGCAAAATTGGGGGAGATTTGCCAAACCCGATAACAATAGGGAGAGTGAAATTGGTTAATTCGGTAAATGATGATAGAAAACGGTAATAGTGGATTTAGTAATTGGGAAAGGTAAAAAAAAGTAGGTGTTGAAGAAAGATGAGCGTGTGGGACAGATTAAGTGAAGTGAGATTTTTTAACCCTTAAAAATTATTACTTGTGAATTCCGAAATATTAAAAGCTAGGACAAAGCGATTTGCAATTATTTGTTTAAAAACATGCAAACGTATTCCGCCTAGCTTAGAAAACAATGTTCTTAAAATACAATTATCAAAAGCCGGCACATCAGTAGGCGCAAATTATAGAGCAGCTTGCAGAGCAAGGTCGCAGAACGAATTTATTGCAAAGCTGCAGATAGTAACAGAGGAGGCAGATGAAAGTTGTTATTGGCTCGAAGTAATTAGGGAAGCAGAAGTTTTGGAAGATTCCGAAACATTAAATTTGCTGAAAGAAGCTAAAGAGTTAAACGCTATTTTCACAGCATCTTTAAATACGGCTAAGAAGAATCGCTGGAATAAAAAGAATGACGAAAAGTAAATAAAATCAATTAGAATATTAAAATTAAAAAAATATAAAAAATCAACCGAAGCAAGCCTTAACAGGATTCGACAAGTCTAAATTTTGCTCAATTTTGTTCAATCTTGCTCAATCAAAAAATTAACAAACTAAAAACCGAAGCAAGATTTAACGATAAAGAACAAGCTCAAATTTTGTTCAATTTTGCTCACTTTTGCTCAATAAATAAATTAATAGATTAAAAACCGAAGCAAACTTTAACAAGGCTCAACAAACTCAAATTTTGTTCACTCTTGTTCACTTTTGCTCAATTAAAAAATTATCAGACTAAAAACCGAAGCAAGCTTTAACAAGATTCGACAAACCTAAATTTTGCTCAATTTTGCTCAATCTTGCTCAATTCATAAATAACTCATGCAACAATTAACAAATAGGAGTAAAGTTGTCACAAATAAGCAAATGACGTTGTCAGAGCGTCTTTACTTGCCTGCAATACTGGGCGGTTTGCGCATCACTATTTCACATTTCTTCACCAAAAAGGTTACGGTAAATTATCCGGAAGAAACACGTGAGCACAGCAAAGTTTTTAGAGGTGTGCATGTTTTAAAGCGCGATGACGAAGGTCGCGAAAACTGCACTGCATGCGGCCTATGCGCAGTTGCTTGTCCGGCCGAAGCAATTACAATGATTGCCGATGAGCGTCAGAAAGGAGAAGAACATTTATACCGTGAAGAGAAATATGCGGCTGAGTATAATATTAACATGTTGCGTTGCATTTTTTGTGGTTTATGTGAAGAGGCTTGTCCGAAGGACGCTATTTATTTAACCGATAGAATTGCACCAAGTAATTATGAACGCGGACAATTTATTTTCACAAAAGACATGTTAGTGGAGCCGGTTGAAAAAGATAAAAGAATTGATATCAGTGAACGTCGCAAAGGAATTCGCGATGGAGCAATGTAATAATTTATAAAAGAATCCAATAAATACGAACCCTAAACAATGAGTCAAATATTTTTTTACGCGCTTTCAGCTGTGGCAATCGCTTGTAGTTTGCTCATGTTGTTTCAGCGCAATGCTATGTATAGCGTATTGTATCTGCTGGTATGCTTTTTTTCAGTAGCGGGATTGTACATTATGCTTAATGCTCAGTTTTTAGCAATCGTACATATAATAGTTTACGCCGGTGCTATCATGGTATTGTTTTTATACGTGCTCATGTTTTTAAACTTAAATACGCCATCTATTTTTACGAAAAGTAATATGTTGCGATTGGCAGCAATATTAACCGGAGGCTCATTATTCCTTTTGTTGTTTGCCGCTTTTTATCAAACCGAATTAGTGCAATTGCCCGCACCAACAGTTGATACAACCGGCAGCGTGCAAACTTTGGGTAAAGTATTATTTAATGAATTTTTAATTCCGTTTGAACTAAGCAGTGTGTTATTTTTATCAGCTATGGTTGGCGTAATTATTATGAATAAAAAAGATAAATCAAATGGATAACGCAGTTGCTTTAAGCGAACAAATGAGAGCAATTCCGCTCCAAAATTTTATTATGCTGTCACTGATATTATTCAGTATCGGCGTAATGGGAATTTTAATGCGCAGAAATTTAATTGTGGTTTTTCTGAGTATCGAATTAATGCTAAATGCCATCAATTTAATGGCAGCATCATTTTCATCATACCATAACGACCCACAGGGACAGGCATTCGTATTTTTCATCATGGTAGTAGCTGCTGCAGAAGTAGCAATCGGCCTCGCTATGCTCGTAATGATTTACCGAAATACAAAATCAATAGATATAAATTCATTGGATAAATTAAAATGGTAATTTAAACAATCATCATAAAAACAAATAACCATATTCAGCCCTGTAGGGGCGACAGTATGGTAGAAAAACCAAAACAAAAGACCACACCTAGCCCTGTAGGGGCGACAGTATGGTAGATTAACAATAGAACCACCAAACTCCAACCCCAACGGGCGACAGTATGGTAGCAACAATAGAACCGCCAAACTCCAGCCCTGTAAGGGCGACAGATTGGTAACAACAACAATAGAACCACCAAACTCCAGCCCTGTAGGGGCGATAGAATGGTAAAACCAATTAATGTGAATCAGAACATATTAACCATCATCACCACCCTAATTCCGGCGTTACCGCTGTTCGGATTTTTCATTCATATCTTCATGAAGAACAAAATCTCTGAAAAAGCTGCCGGATTTCACGCAAGTGCATGGATAGTTTTATCCTTCATCTTATCACTTGTTCTATTCTTCCAACTCAACACCACCGATGCTATCAACATACAACTGTTCGACTGGTTTTCGGTTGGCGGATTAACAATCCCATTCGCATTCCAAATCGACCACCTCAGTATTATCATGATGATGGTAATCACCGGCGTTGGCAGTTTAATACATATTTATTCCATCGGTTACATGCATGGCGACGAAGGATTTAATCGCTTTTTCAGTTATTTGAATCTCTTCGTGTTTTTTATGCTCACCTTGGTAATGGCAAACAATTACGTTTTAATGTTTGTCGGTTGGGAAGGCGTTGGATTATGTTCTTATTTATTAATCGGATTTTGGTTTAAAAATCAAGAATATAACAAGGCCGCTAACAAGGCATTTATCATGAATCGTATAGGCGATTTAGCCTTATTGTTCGGATTGTTTTTATTATTCCAATATGCAGGAACTTTAACATTTAACGGTGTTAATGAAAGCCTGGTAAAAGTTGTTCCCGATCCGCAAATGCTAACTATTATTACCATTCTTTTATTTATTGGTGCTTGCGGTAAAAGCGCTCAGTTGCCATTATATACTTGGTTACCCGATGCCATGGCTGGTCCAACACCGGTGTCGGCGCTCATTCACGCTGCCACTATGGTTACAGCAGGTATTTATATGATTGTGCGCAGTAATATTTTATTTACATTGGCACCATTCACTTTAGAAATAATAATGATAGTGGGAATTGTTACCGCAATTTTTGCAGGTTCCATTGCATTAAAACAAAATGATATTAAAAAAATATTAGCCTACTCAACGGTTAGTCAGTTGGGATTAATGTTTTTCGCAATTGGTGTCGGCGCATACGAAGCTGCATTTTTCCATTTAGTAACGCATGCGTTTTTTAAAGCATTATTATTTCTCGGTGCAGGAAGTGTTATTCACGGCATGAGCGGCGAACAAGATATTCGTAAAATGGGCGGGTTAGAAAAAAATATGAAAATTACCCATTGGGTTTTCGGATTTGGTGTATTGGCAATTATGGCCGTTCCGCCGTTCTCCGGATTTTTCTCTAAGGATAATATATTAGTTGCAGCATATCACATGTCACCTTTACTTTGGGGACTTGGATTAATAGCAGGTTTGTTCACCGTGGCATACATGATGCGTTTATATTATGTTGTATTCAGAGGTGAAGGAAGAATGAGCGCAGAGGTAAAAAGTCATATCCACGAATCGCCAAAAGTAATTACTACACCATTAATTATTTTAACGGTATTGGCCATTTTTGGCGGATTATTAAACGTACCTCATTTATTTGGTGGCGGTAAAATGATGATGCATTATTTAAGTCCCGTAGTGCCAATGGATGAAGAACACATGCCTGCTGCAACTGAGTGGATGTTAATGGCAATTGCCAGTATGGCCATCGTTTTGACTGTTGTAGCCATGCGCGTTAAATACATGGAGAAAAAGCAAGTGCCCGAAGCTGATGCCAATATTAAAGGATTCGCAAAAGTGCTTAATCATAAATATTATGTTGATGAATTGTATAATGCAGTAATTGTAAAGCCATTAAATATATTCAGCAATTTTTTATATAAAATTATCGATGTGCAGGTGATTGATGGAATTGTAAATGGAACAGGTAAATTTTCCACTTACTGTTCAACACAATTAAAAAACTTGCAAACCGGTGCTGTTAGTTTTTATTTATTTGCCATGGCATTAGGCATGGTTGGAATTTTATTATTAATTATTTTGATGTAATTCATGTTCACATTACTACTCATATTACTACCAATTGTTGCAGGCTTAGCCTTGCTGGTATTGCCGCAAAATCAGGCGAAGCAAATCGCATTAATTGCTGCTTTGGCTACGCTCGGTTTAACAGTGGCAACCTATTTGCAATTTGATGCCAACGGCGGAATGCAATTCGTAATGGATTATCCGTGGATAGATATGCTCGGCATTCGTTTCCATATTGGAATGGATGGTATTAGTATGCTGATGATTATCTTATCAAATATTTTATCACCATTGATTATTGTTTCTTCATTTAAAGATAATTATACCAACCCGAGATTATTTTATGCTTTATTGCTGGTAATGCAAGGCGCCATGAACGGTGTTTTTGTTTCAATGGATATGTTCCTCTATTATATTTTCTGGGAATTAGCATTAATACCTGCTTATTTCCTGGTGTTGTCGTGGGGAAGGGGAGAAGCAGCAAAAGTTACTTTCAAGTTTTTTATTTATACGCTATTCGGAAGTTTGTTCATGCTCATCGCCATTATTTGGTTGAGCGTGCAAGGGTCAAGTAATTCGACCGATATTGCAAATATTTATGCATTGCAAATTCCGGCAGAAACACAATTGTATATTTTCCTTGCGTTTATGCTGGCCTATGCCATTAAAATACCGGTATTTCCATTTCACACTTGGCAACCCGATACGTATACTTTTTCACCATCTCCCGCAACCATGCTGTTAGGTGGCGTTATGTTAAAAATGGGATTATATTCTATCATCAGATGGATTATTCCTGTTGTGCCTGATGCCGTTAATGAATACGGAAAATTTGTAATGATATTTGCAGCAGTTGGTGTGTTTTATGCTTCTGCAATTGCTTGGGTGCAAAAAGATTTAAAACGTTTATTCGCATATTCTTCCATTGCACACGTTGGTTTAATTACTGCAGGTATTTTTACCGTAACAGAAATGGGATTGCAAGGCGCCATGACTCAAATGTTGGCACATGGTGTTAACGTAGTGGGATTATTTTATGTTTGTCAGATATTATATCGCCATTACCAATCGCACGATATTGCAGCAATGGGCGGCTTGCGATTAAAAGCACCGCTATTCGCGGGATTATTTTTAGTGGTGATGTTGGCATCGGTTGCACTCCCTTTAACCAATGCATTTCCCGGTGAATTTATGCTGTTGAATGCAGTGTATGCCATCAACCCATGGATATGTTTATTTGCAGGAAGCGGTGTAATTCTGGGAGCGGTTTATATGTTTACGAGTTACCAAAAAGTGATGTTGGGCGAACTCAATACCAAAGCAAATACATTTACTGAAATTGATAGTTTGGATAAATGGGTGTTAATTCCGATTGTATTGTTAATTTTTATTTTCGGACTCTATCCTCAATTTATTACCGGATTAACCGAACATTCAGTGCAAGAAATAATTAATATTTACAACACTAAAATCAGTGGTTCAATTTTAAAATAAATGACTTCAGTTATTGTTTTAGCAGCAGCGGGTATAGCTTCCATGTTTGTGGGTGTGTTTAATATTAAACGCCTGGCTTTACCATTGGTATTATTAGCCTGTTTGGCAGCATTAGGTATTGTAATCTTCCATTATAATGGCGGATACGAATCCTTATTGCATAATATGTTAGTATTCGATGCATTTTCGTATGGCTTCAATGTAATTATGATTTTACTTACCATGGGCATTTTGGTAATCAGTAATTTTTATTATCGAAATAATATTGAACACCTGAGTGATATTTATGCACTGTTTTTATTCTCGCTGGTAGGAGGAATTTTATTGTGTTCTTACAACAGTTTAATTATGCTGTTTATGGGCATCGAAATTCTAAGTATCCCATTATATATTCTTGCAGCAAGTAATCGCAAAAATTTATTCAGCAACGAAGCAGGATTAAAATATTTCTTGATGGGTTCATTCGCATCATGTTTTTTATTACTCGGAATAACGTTTATTTATGGAACAGCAATGTCGTTCGATATGGGCGTTATAGCACAATATGTCAATGATAATCAGGGCAATTTATCGCCTATGTTTATTGCCGGTTGTGTGATGATATTGGGTGCGTTTTTATTTAAAGTTTCTGCGGTTCCATTCCATTTTTGGGCACCCGATGTATACCAGGGTTCACCAACTGTAATCACTGCATTTATGGCAACAGTGGTTAAAGTAGCAGCCTTCGGCGGATTAATGCGTTTCATAAACGGAACCATTTTTCCTGAAACCGCAATTTGGCAAGATTTAATGGGATTAATTGCCATCATCACTTTAATCGGTGGAAATATATTGGCATTATATCAAACCAATTTAAAACGTTTATTGGCGTATTCAGGTATCGCCAATGCAGGATATATTTTGGTTGCAGTTGCTACCATGAACGAAGCAACCTATGCTTATGTATTATATTATTTAGCAGCTTATGGTGTTGGCAGCATGGTTGCATTTACCATTTATTTCATCATTAAAGATCAAACCGGAATCGACACCATTTCAGGATTGAAAGGATTGTTTGCTAAAAACAAATTCCTTGCAGCTGTATTAGCATTTGCTATGTTATCCCTCGCCGGTATCCCACCACTTGCAGGATTTTTTGGTAAGTATGCCATTTTTGTAAATGCCATAAATGCAAATGAAATTTGGCTGGTTGTTGTGGCAATTTTAACTTCATTAGTAGGTGTTTATTACTACCTGCGCGTAATGAGCACAGCCATGTCGTCAGGCGACGATATTCCAACGCTTGATATTCACTTCAGTTATAAAATTGTATTAGTAGCTGGGGTTATTATTTTGTTGCTACTTGGGGTGATGCCTGATTTGTTTGTGGATTTAATTAGTTGAGAATTACTTAGTGACTTAATACTGCTTTTAAGTGAATGCTTTGGTATACAAGTCACTTTTGTTTAAGCAGGTAATTTTTCTAGGTAGCCACGAAGGCTCAAAGAACCACGAAGTTACACGAAGCAATATGTGCTATTAGTTTCTTTTTTAATTAACACTCCAATATATATTTTCACTTTTCCTTCGCGAAACTTTGGGCCCCTTCGAGCCTGTGCGGCTACCCTCATTACAATAATTAAATATTTTGCCACGAAGTCTCAAATCCCGCGAAGTTCCACGAATCAATATATGCTATTAAATCCTTCATCAATTAACAAGCCAATATATATTTACACCTTTTCTTTGTGAAACTTTGGGCCCCTTCGAGCCTTCGTGGCTACCCTCATTACAATAA
>JANMLV010000027.1:0-23374 GCA_031372705.1 Bacteroidota bacterium
ATGACATTCAAGTATATCAAGTGATTCAATAGTATTATTGCTTGTAAATGAAATTATTCTGAGATTAGGTGGTAAGTTCCCTTTAATGGAATTTATGAAAGTAATTTTTCCATTGAATGACAAATTTTCAAGACTACTCAAATTTTTGATGGTATTAAAATCAAATTTTTTTATAAAGTCTAAATACAATTCATTAAGAGATGTGAATTGAGATAACACTTCTAAATTCGTGAATTTCCCTTCTAAACACAGAAATGTTAACTGATTTTTAATTCCAGATAGTGGCAATAAATCAAGGGTAATTTTCCTCTGTTTGAGAACTAGGCTTTTTAAGTTATTTAATTTGCTGACAAAAGACAAATCATAGATATGGTCACCAAACGTTAATGCTTCTATGTTCTTTAGACCTGTTAAAAATGTTAAGTCTTCGTAACCATTTTTGAAATTATCATTAGAATCTTTATCAAGTCTACTAGAAAGATTTAAAAATAAAAAATCTAATTTACTCAGTAAACGGAGAAATTCATCCCAGTTTTTATCTGCTTGTATATCTGTTAATCTACAGATCAGTATATCTGCACCTTTCCTTTCTGCATGTGCCGATTTTACTTCCTCCAATAAGCTTAGAGTAATACTTTTTGGATAAGTAATCTGTATTATTTGTCTTGTCATGTTTTTATTTTTGTTTCTTTCGTGGTAGGGTTCCACTAAAAGACCCCTCATTACTTTATGTAAAATTATTATTTACTTGGAACTATTACTCAAAGCAACTTCTCTGTAATCATAATATGTGCGAACTTAAGCCACGAAGTCTCGAAGTAGCCCAAAGTTACGCTAAGATGATGCCTGTAAAAATAATCATGTTCGAATTTGGGGAAATTACAATTCATGCCTATTTGCTCAAATGCGCACCTAATTCCTTCGCGGACCTTTGAGGCCTTTGGTTCTTTGTGGCTACCTGATGAACGTAAAACTTTAGGTGTGATGTGCTTTTTTGCCGGGAAGACGGGGAGAAAGGAAGTTGCGGGAAGGAGTAAGCACATAAATAAAGGATTCTAAATTATTCCTTTACTTTGCACAACCAATATGAACAAAGCCGCCCTCATTAATCAAATCCGAGAAAAAAAATCTTACCTCTGTGTGGGATTGGATACTGATTTGGAAAAAATACCATCTCATTTGCTGGATACTGAAGACCCGATTTTCGAGTTCAACAAGCAGATTATTGATGCTACGCGTGACTATTGTGTGGCTTACAAGCCAAATGTGGCGTTTTATGAGGCTTATGGCAGTAAAGGTTGGCAGAGCTTGGAAAAAACGATACAATATATTGGAAAGTCGCATTTTACCATTGCGGATGCCAAGCGCGGGGATATTGGGAATACTTCTTCAAGATATGCAGAAGCGTTTTTCAAAAATATGGCTTTCGATTCAATTACTGTTGCACCTTACATGGGTGAGGATAGTGTTACACCGTTTTTGCAATTTGAGGGTAAATGGGTGATTTTGTTGGCACTTACTTCGAACAAAGGCAGTCAGGATTTTCAACTGATGCAGGAAAATGAAGAGCAATTATTTGAACGCGTAATAAAAAAAGCAAACACCTGGGGCAATCCCGAAAATTTGATGTTTGTTGTTGGTGCAACGCATCCCGATTATTTTAAACGCATCAGAAAAATTGCACCGGATAATTTTTTACTGGTTCCTGGTGTTGGCGCTCAGGGTGGCGATTTAGCCGCGGTTACGCGGAACGGAATTACCAAAGATTGCGGATTATTAATTAATTCTACTCGAGATATTATTTACGCAAGCAACGGAACAGACTTCGCAGAACAAGCAGCAAAAAAAGCAATGGCTGTGCAAAAAGAAATGGAAAATCTTTTGTTGGAAAATAAATTTTTATAACTTGCACTAATTATCGCAAGATAATAACGATTTATTGTTTTACCCTTAAAAATTTGTTTTATGAACGAAGCATTTCTCCAGTTTATCTGGAAGATGAAGTTGTTTACCACTACCGGTATTTTTACAACCGACGGTGAACCCATCACCTTAATTCACAATGGCGACCACAATACACACAGCGGTCCCGATTTTTCCAATGCAAGAATAAAAATTGGTTCCACCACCTGGGCAGGCAATGTTGAATTGCATATCCGCTCCTCTGAGTGGCATCACCACAAACACAGCAACGACAGGGCTTACGACAATGTAATTTTACATGCCGTGTATTTACACGATGATTTAAAAAGCAACATCCCTACCCTAGAATTAAAAAATTTAATTGACGATAAATTAATTGCCAATTATAAATTCATGATGCAAACCGCAGCTTGGATTCCTTGTGAAAAAAGTATTCGTAAAGTTGAAGCAATTGTCATCACACAACAACTTAACCGCTTATTAACTGAACGACTGGAACACAAAGCGCTTAATGTTGAAAATAGATTATTATTAAATAATAATGATTGGGAAGAAACTTGTTACCAATTAATTGCACGCAATTTTGGCACCAATATTAATGCCGATCCATTTGAAGGTGTTGCCAGAAGTTTACCCTACAAAATCATTTTGAAACATTTAAATCAGTCGCAACAAATTGAAGCATTATTGTTTGGACAAGCAGGGTTTTTAGAAGGCAATTTTCGTGAATTATATCCACATCAATTGCAAGCAGAATATCGGTTCTTAAAAACAAAGTATCAGTTGGCAGGAATACGTCCTTTAGAATGGAAATTTTTGCGCATGCGACCTGCAAATTTCCCAACGGTTAGAATGAGTCAACTTGCTTCGTTTTTAGCTTCGCACAATCGCTTATTTTCGGCAATATTGAGTTGTGTCGATAGCAAAATGATTAAAAAAATATTCCAAGCCGAGGCTTCACCATATTGGAAAGAACATTATCATTTTAAGAAGGCTGTCGCCATAAAATCAGCTACTTTAGGAAAAGATACGGTCGATTTGATATTAATTAACACCATAGCCCCTCTCCTTTTTCTATACGGCAAAAAAACCGGTAACGAACAATACTGCGTAAATGCTGTTGATTTGCTCGAGCACTTAGAACCTGAAAACAACAATATCATCAGGCATTGGGAGCAATTGGGCATAAAAGCAAAACACGCCGGCGACAGTCAAGCGTTACTCGAATTGAAAAATAATTATTGCAACAATAAACGCTGTTTAGAATGCAGTGTTGGTTACGGGATACTGAAAACGGAAAAAAATATATAAATTTGTAAAAACAAACCGATGATACTCTATAGAATCAAACATCTGGTAGAAACGGGCGCTTTCGGCGCTTGCTCTTGGCTCGGCGACAAAATGGGCATTGCCTCCAGTCGCGTGCGATTGTTTTTTGTTTATGCCTCTTTCTTGGCATTAGGCTCCCCGGTTATTATTTATATGATAATTGCATTTTGGGTGAACCTCAAAAATTATTTGCGCGACAAAATTAGTCCTGTTCGCGACTTATAATAGGCTAAGCCTGCAATTGTTTGATTACCAATAATTTATGCGATTAATACTTAGACTGGGAAAGAAGTGCCCGGGACAAGATTCGAACTTGCACACCCTTGCGGGCGCTAGCCCCTCAAGCTAGTGTGTCTACCAATTCCACCACCCGGGCAAGGCGGCTGCAAAGGTAATACGAATACTTTAATGTTCAAAGAAATGCAAGGAACGCGGATGACGCGGATTTCTTTTGTCCGTGTTACGGAGGGTGGATTTACGCGGATTACTGAGGAGTTGGAATGAGATTAATTATAATTATTGAAAATAATAGACATCATTAAGCACATTTTACCGACACAATTAGCGCAGCTAATTGTTAAAAAAATCCGCGAAAATCCGTTCAATCTGCGCCCCGCAAGGGGTCCGCGTTCCCTTTTTATCTGCAGCTAAATGAAAAAAAATCCGCGAAAATCCGTTTAATCCGTGCCCCGTCAGGGGTCCGTATTCCTATTTTTTGAGCACATCTTATTGAAAAAATTAGCGCAGCTAATTGTAAAAAAAATCCGCGAAAATCCGTTCAATCTGCGCCCCGCAAGGGGTCCGTGTTCCCTTTTATTTGAATCTGGGATGAAATTGAATTAGTGTTGCACGCAGGAATTCGCGGTCGATATGGGTGTAGATTTCGGTGGTGGTGATGGATTCGTGGCCGAGCATTTCTTGAACGGCACGTAAATCGGCACCACCTTCAATTAAATGGGTGGCAAATGAATGTCGGAAGGTATGTGGTGATATTGATTTTTTGATGCCGGCTTTTTCGGCGAGCTGTTTTAAGAGCATGAATATGTAAACGCGCGAAATACCTTTGCCCTGTTTATTCAAAAATAGCGTGTCTTCGTGACCGCGTTGAACGGTTAAATGATTGCGCACCGTTTGTCGATAAATGGTGATATAATTGATAGCGCTGTCGCCGATAGGCACTAACCTTTCTTTGTTGCCTTTTCCGGTTACTTTAACGAAACCATCGTCCATAAATAAATCCGAAATTTTGAGTCCCGTTAATTCGCTTACGCGCAATCCGCAGGAATACAAGGTCTCAAAAATGGCTTTATTGCGCTGACCTTCAGGTGTGCTGAGGTCGATGGCGTTTATAATACTTGTAATTTCCTCATAAGCGAGCGTGTCAGGCAACTTGCGCTTGAGCTTGGGTAAATCCATTAATTGTGATGGGTCGTTGTCTATGAGGTCTTCCATCAGCAAAAATTTGTAAAAAGCGCGAACTCCGGAAATGATACGAGATTGCGAGCGATCGTTCATTTTTATTTCATGGAGGTAGATAAGAAAGCCTTCCAATTGCTCTCTGTTAACATGTTCAGGAGCTGTGTTGGGATAGTTTTTGTCGAGAAAGGTGACCAACTTACCGATGTCGCGCAGATAGGCTTCTACTGAGTTCCCCGACAAAGATTTTTCCAGTTGTAAATACGATTTAAACTCCTTTATGGATGCAGCCCAATTCACGGTGAAAAGATAGATTCAAATTAAAGAACGCTTGCGAACCTTATACTATTACTAATTGTGAATAATCGTAAATTTGTCCACTTATGAAAATTATTATCATCAACGGCCCCAACCTGAATTTACTCGGTGTGCGTGAACCGGAAGTGTATGGCTCGCAAACATTTGAAGATTATTTCGAGCAACTACAATTGCGATTCCCAAACATTGAACTTGAATATTTTCAGAGTAATGTTGAAGGCATTTTGATAGATAAATTGCACGAAGTAGGATTTTCTTATGATGGTATAATCATCAATGCCGGAGGATATTCTCACACATCTATTGCCATTGCCGATGCAATAGGTTCTATTAAAACACCGGTTGTTGAAGTGCATATTTCAAATACATTTGCACGTGAAGCTTATCGTCACCAGGATGTGATTACTGCAAAATGCAAAGGCATGATTGTTGGCTTGGGGATGGAAGGATATGCATTAGCAATTAAGTATTTTATAAAGGGTTGACACAACAATTTTAATAATTTATTGCAGGTGATTTTTTTCTACGTAGGTAACTTGGAATCTATTTATTATATTTAGAGAAAGGAAGCCACGAAGACGCTAAGTGGCCCAAAGTTACACGAAGAAGTTATGGTGTGCAGGTATTGTGTTCGTGATAAATAAATTCCCTTCGCGTACCTTCGAGCCCCTTAGAGCCTTCGCGGCGCCCTGAAAAACTACATTTTATTTATTCACTTTACAATATCCTTAAACCCTTTTCGCTTGCGTATAAAAAATTGCCAAACGATGCTGCCGGAGTAGTATCCCGACTTTCTAACACGGGATGTTGCAACGCGATTTCTGCTGTAGATTTTCCAATTATCATAACGCTTTTTAAATTGTAAAGGCAATGAAATGGTGAAATGCCAATCGGCATGAAAAATTGCGAGAGCTTCTTTCCATTTACCTTGTAACAATGCTTTAATAAATGCAACATTTTCCAATAAAAGGCGCACAGGTAGTTTCCAAATTAATTCTTGTGTTTCATAATTTTTAAAAATCATGAACAAATTATTCCTGAAATTAAGATATGTTTTATACGGATTTTCTTTCGGCAAAGAACCACCACCAACATGATATACTGTTGATTCGGGAACATAAAATACCTTATATCCACCGCGCTTAAATCGCCAACATAAATCTATTTCTTCCATGTGCGCAAAAAAATCGGGGTCGAAACCTTTGTAACGCTTAAACAATTCGGCACGCACAAACATCGCAGCACCGCTGGCCCAAAAAATTTCGCCGGCTTCATCAAATTGCCCGTTATCTAATTCAATTTCATCAAAAATTCGACCTCTACAAAACGTATAACCTAATTTATCGATATACCCTCCTGCAGCGCCAGCATATTCAAATTGCTGCTTGTTGTGAAATGCTAATATTTTGGGTTGCGCGGCAGCTATAGTAACATCTGCTTGCATGCGTTCTACAATCGGTTCTATCATGCCGGGCGTTGCTTTTACATCTTGATTTAATAAAACAAAATAATCGGCAATTACTTGCTGCAGGGCTACATTATATCCTTTGGCAAATCCTTCATTCTTAGCAATTCGAATAACTTTTATTTGAGGGTAATGCTGTGTTAAAAATGCAACCGTATTATCTGTTGAAGCATTATCAGCAACATAAATATCCAATGGTTGATACGACAGCTTTACTACCGAAGGCAGAAACTGTTCAAGGTAATGCTGTCCGTTCCACGAAAGTATAACCACTGCTACCAATGGTTTTTGCAGAATATCTTCCTGTTGCATGAACGGATAAAGATATACTAAAATTCATACATATCAACTGCCCTTTGGCCGCCGATTTTATCTTCCACTTCAGTATTGTCAAAATCGAGCATTTCTGAAGGTGACGCTACGTTTTCGTATAAGCGAACTTTCCATCTGTAATCGTGCAACTCCCCTCTGGCATTGGAATGCATCAAAACATAGTCGTTTGAAACCATGCTTGGCTCATAAAATGCAAATCCGATATTGGTTTGATTATCAGGCAAAGTAGTATAATACCAAATTTCATATGGATAAGCTCCTGCTTCATTCACACTCGTAACAATATCATACGGCGGACCATATTTTAAATACACGCGACCGCGCTCGGTTTTATAACCTGGTTTTGATGGTGTTCTGAAACTGCTGTTTACTTCTTTTACACGCTCTAAATATTTAAGCCATGCTGCATACGGATCTTCAATATTGCGTTCAACCCAGAAATTGTAGAGAAACTTTTTCTTCATGTCCGGCTCAACACGATCAGATAATGAGGTAATTAAATTGATATCAGATTCTGAAGCAATGGGCTTAACTACATCGAGATAATAATTTAATTGTTCTTCGGTATAATTATCGGTAAATTTTCCGGATGTGTTTATCATTTGAATATTTTCCCAAGCATTTATTGCTCCATAATTTGCACGCTGAATAAACACTTTTTTCTGCGCTATCATTTCATTTTGCTTATTGCGTACTTCAACAAATAAATCGTAATTACCTGCAGGAAGGTCTTTGATATCCATTTCTTTTACAAACGAAAACACAGGCTGTGCTTGGGCTTTGGTGTATTGATAAAATTCTTGATTTACTTTTTCCGTCTCGGCATCGCGAATAGAATAAGTTACCATAAAGGCGTCATCTCCTAAATATTTATCGGTATGATAAATCTCTCCGTAAAAAACGATATTGTTTTTTCCATTCGGGAAAAAATTAATTGGATAGGGCTGCAATTCAACACCATTTTTGTTAAAAATCGATGGCTCATTAGTGAGTTTATAACTGTCGGCAAACTGAATATCAGAAATCTGCACTGCATTTGTTAAAAAAGAACTGAATACTTCCGCATAATTAAATGTATTAAGCGAATCATTAATATCAGTAACACTAACATCAACAACAACAGTTGTATTGGGCACAAATAATCGTTTTTGATCCATTAAGCTGAAATCAATTTTTAATGTATCAACAATAGTTGGTGTGTTGAGCCTATATTTATCGAAGTTGATAACCTTATCTCCCTGGGTTATTAAAATTTGAACATCAACCCCTCCTGCGAAACCTGATTGCTTCTGCGGCACATATTTTATTGCATTTGCACCTGCAACGATATAAGTTTCGATATATGCACCATCCTGCGGATGCAAAAACATACATGAACGAACAGTAGTATTCGTGGCTAATGGTTGCCCGAAAATGAAACCACCAACACCTAGAAAGATTAAAGTAAAAAGTAAATTTTTGTTCATAGTATGAAAATTATGTTAAAATTACATTTTATTTCAATTGAAGCACTAAAAAATCTATCATTTTAATGTCAGAAAACATCAAGAAACCATTGCTTATAGAGCCACAATATTGGCCTCCTGTGGCGTGGATGAAGCATGTTTCGGGTTATGATGAAATAGTGCTGGATACGGCATCACATTTTGTTAAAGGCAGTTTTCGCAACCGCGCCCAAGTGTTGGGCCCTAATGGTGTTTTGCAATTAAGCGTTCCGTTATCGCGGGTTGGTGAGCAACGCCCAACCATGGGAACCATCAGTATCAATTATGAGGAAGACTGGCGCAAAAACCATTGGATGACCCTGATGAGTTGCTATCGCAGGTCGCCATATTATGAATTCCTTGAAGATTTAATTGCGCCCATTTACGTGCAAAAATTCGATACGTTAATGGAACTGAATACTGCTATACTTCGAGTGGTTTTCAAATTGTTAAAATCAGATATTAGCATTAAAACCACCGACAATTACATCCCAACGGGCACGCTGGATTACGATGATTATAGAGACCGAATCGTACCATCCAATAAAAACCCATTAAATTTGACCTTTAAACCATATATACAAGTTTTTTCAGATAGATTTCCTTTTACCGAAAATCTGAGCATCATAGATACCATTTTTAATCAAGGTAAAATTAACTTAAACGATATTTGAATTATGAAAATGAAAAATTTATTACTCCTGATTTTATTAATTACCGGCACAAAACTATTTGCCCAACAACCTGTATTTGTTACAGATAGTTTAGACGCTTACATAACAAGGGAAATGAAAAAGTGGCAAATTCCGGGACTTGCCGTTGCTATTGTTAAAGATGGCAAAGTGGTTGTTTCGAAAGGCTATGGCGTTACCGATTTAGAAACCAAACAAGCTGTTGACGCAAACACATTATTTATGATTGCGAGTAATACCAAAGCATTTACAGGCACTTCACTCGCTTTGCTTGAAAAACAAGGTCGCATTTCATTAAATGATAAAGTAATAAAATACATCCCGTATTTTGCTATGCACGACCCTAATATTACTGCTATGGTAACTATTGAAGATATATTGAGCCATAGATTAGGATTTGAAACTTTTCAAGGCGATTTTTTAAATTGGGCGAGCAACTTGAGCAGAAAACAACTTATTGAAAATATTAAAACCAATGTACCTGTTTATGATTTTCGAGATTCTTATGGTTATTGCAATGCAGGATTTTTAACTGCAGGAGAAATTGTGGAAGCAGTTACAGATACAACTTGGGACGATTATGTTAAATACCACTTTTTCGACCCATTAAAAATGAATCGCACAACCACCACACATGCGGCGTTATTAAAAGATAATAATAAATGTGTTCCTTATACCATTTTTAATGGGAAAGTTGTAAAACTTGCCTATGATAGTCTCGACAACTTCGCTGCAGTTGGCGGCATTAATTCAAGTGTTAACGATATGGCAAATTGGTTATTAATGCAAACCGCTGATGGTAAATTTAATGGCAAACAAGTAATTCCCGCCGATGTAATTGCCAATACCCGATTGCCACGCTCAATAGTAAGCGGTGGAAGTTCACGTTTATACAAATCGCAACATTTCAATTTATACGGATTAGGTTGGTTTATAAAAGATTATGAAGGGAAAAAATTAATTATGCACGAAGGCGGCGCAAACGGATTTGTTACGTCAACTATTGTTGTACCTGAATTGCTGCTAGGAATTGTAGTATTAACAAATACCGATGTAAACGGTTTGTATGAAGCATTGCGTTACCAAATTTTAGAAGCTTATTTAAATGTGCCCTACCGCAATTTATCACAAACATATTATGGTTTTTATGCCCCGGGTTTTGAAACAGCCGAAAAAGAATTGGCAGATTGGAAAAATATTGTTGATAAAAATTTAAAACCTGCTTTGAATCTAAGCGAATATACCGGAACTTATTCCAATGCTGTTTATGGTAAAATTAATATCGTAAATGAAGGTGGTAATTTGAAAATAATTTTCCCTCACCACCCACAATTGACAGGTAATTTAAAGTCGGCCGGCGACAATAATTTTATTTGTTATTACAACCCGGTAAGTTGGGGTGTGAAAGAAATTCCATTTACCATTGAAAATAATAAAGTAAAAAGTGTAACGATAACTGTTAACGATTTTATTGATTTTCTACCATACGAATTTACAAAGCACTAATTATGGATGAAGTATATTCTGCAGCCATAGTTCCCGGAATAGAAATTGTTGAAACGATTAAAATTTTCAAACAAGGTTTAGAAGAAGTTGTCGGTAAATTTCCGGCATCAAACGCTGACCCTTCAATAATTATTTTCGCTGCAATGGCAGACAAGGAAAGGGTTGCAGCGTTAGAAAAAAAATTGGAAGTAATTTGCAGAAACCAATTACCAATTGAAATTATATTGAATAATTTCGGAGAATTTTATGGTAATAAAACAGTGTTTGTAGAGATTGACAATGTTTCGAAAGCAGCAATAACAGCGTTTAGGAAAAAATTATCTGCTGAAATAAAAATGGCGAAATATGATGAGTTGGTTGATTTTAATGTTGGCAAAACACCTCATATTACCATTGCCAGACAATTAACCGAAGACCAATATAAAGTTGCCAGAAAATATTTTACCGGCAGAACTTTTGATGCTAAATTTGAATGCAATACTATTGTTTGGCGAAAATTAATTAAAACTGCAACTAATACTAAATATGAAACCATTCGAAGTTTTGAAATGGCGAAAAAGAATTTAAGTTTGTTTTAAAATTAAAATCGATTACGTGTGTTTGGTTCACGCAAAGTGCGCAAAACAAACCCACACGGAGGGCGCAAAATCAATATGATGTGTTACGGTAAAAAAATGCAAAAGGGATAATTTAGGGTTATTTTAAAAATAATTTTGATTATACTAAATTATTTCTGCAACACGCATTCCATCCATGGCAGCGCTTACAATTCCACCTGCATAACCGGCACCTTCGGCACAAGGATATAAGCCTTTTATTTGAACATGCTCTAATGTTTCAGTATTACGTGGAATTTTTACCGGAGATGAAGTTCTAGATTCAGGCGCAACCAATACAGCTTCATTAGTAAAATAATTCGGTTTGGAAGATGAAATTTGTATTAATGCCTGTTTAATATGTTCCGCAATAAATTCCGGTAAAACATTTTTTAATTGCGTAGCAACAATTCCCGGCTGATAGGAGCAATCGGGCAACGTATTCGATAATTTCCCATTTACGAAATCTATCATTCGCTGAGCAGGAGCTTGCTGATTTCCGCCCGCGGCATTAAAACACAATTGCTCCGTTGCTTGCTGAAATTTCATGGCAGCAAGCGGTCCGTATTGAGCATAGTTACCTAAATCTTTTAAATCAACACTCACAACAAATCCTGAATTAGCATAAGGATTATTGCGTTTACTTGGACTCCAGCCATTGGTTACTATTTCACCGGGAGCAGTAGCACATGGCGCAATAATTCCGCCCGGGCACATGCAAAATGAATATACTCCCCTGCCCTGCACCTGTTGCACCATTGCATAAGATGATGGCGGTAAATACGGTCCGCGATCATCACAATGATATTGCATTTTATCTATTAATTGCTGAGGATGCTCAATACGGACGCCTAATGCAAATGGCTTAGCTTCTATCAGGATATTATTGCGATGTAATAATTCAAATATATCGCGCGCAGAATGTCCCGTTGCAAGAATTATAGATTTACAATCAATAACATGTTCATTATTAATGGTAACACCCGTTACAGCATTAAATGCCGTTTTAATATCCGTTACCTTCGAATTGAAATGTATTTCTCCTCCTGCATCAATAATACTATTGCGCATTTGAGTAATTATATTCGGTAATTTATTGGTGCCGATATGTGGATGTGCTTCAATTAAAATTTCTTTACTGGCACCAAATTGAACGAATGTATCTAATACTTTTCGGATGTTGCCGCGCTTGTCGGACCGCGTATACAATTTGCCATCGCTATACGTTCCTGCGCCACCTTCGCAAAAACAATAATTGCTTTCAGGATTTACAATTCCTGCTTTATTAATTGCTGCTAAATCAAATCTGCGTTCACGAACATCTTTTCCACGTTCAAAAATAATGGGTTTTAATCCTCGCTCAATTAATGTGAGTGCAGCAAATAATCCTGCAGGCCCAGCTCCGATAATAATAACTTGCCGTCCATCTTTAACCGATTTATAGGAAGGCAACGGATACTGTTGCTCAACAAGCGGAATGACATCATATTTAATGCGCAAATTAATTTTGACATACCTGGAACGCGCATCAATTGAGCGCTTAATTATTTCGCAAAATAAAGGTTGTTGTATTCCGGTAGCTTTTGCAACGGCTTGATGAATTGCAGATTGACTTGCAGCAATTTCCGGTGTAACAACGATATCTATTATTTGCTCCATGTAGTTACAATGATACCATTAATTCGGAGTTTCTCCCTTACTTACATCCATAAATTGCGTTAACAATTTCGCTAACCTGTCAATTTCCAATTCGGTATTGAAACTATGGATGCAAATACGCAAGCGTTCCAGTTGTTCGGGAACCGTTGGCGAAAGTACCGCTCTTACATCGTAACCTGCATTTTGTATATACGTTGCCGCTAGTTTTACATTTTCGTTGCCGGGAATAATGATGCTGAAAATGGCTGAATCGGTTGGTAAATAATTAATATTGGTGAACTTTGATAATTGATATTTAAATCGCGCAATATTTTTTTGCAGCAAAACAATTTCAGGCACTTGTGCCGATAATAATTGGTATGCCTTTATTACAGCATGCACTTGCAAATGATTTGGTGCTGTAGTATAAATAAACGGCTTACAAAAATTAATTAAATAATCTCGCAAGATGTTATCTCCTAAAACAACTGCTCCATTGCTGCCAATTGCTTTGCCAAAAGTATGTACACGAGCAAATATTTGATGATGTAAATTTAATTGTTGCGCAAGCCCCTCTCCTTTTTCTCCTATTACACCTGTTGCATGCGCTTCATCCAAAATAATTTCTGCTTGATATTTTTTTGCAATGTCAACAATTGCGGCTAACGGGCAACAGTCGCCGTCCATAGAATAAACAGATTCAATTACAATAAATTTTTCACCGTGTGCACGTTGCAGCTTTTCCTCCAAAGCCTTGATATCGTTATGTTTAAACGAATACGCATTAGCACTCGAGAGTCGAATACCTTCACGTAAGGATGCATGACATAACTCATCATAAATTATGGTATCGGTGCGCTTTACTACAGATGCTATTAAGCCTGAATTTGCTTCGTAGCCGCTATTAAAAAAAAGCGCACTTGGAGCATCATGAAATAAAGCAATTTGTTTGTCGGCGGATTCTATTAACGAATAATTCCCCTTTAATAATCGAGAACCGGTTGAACCAATTTTGCGCAAGCCGATGAGTTGCTCACTTAAATAATTTTTAATGGAAGCATTTTGTGCAAATCCTAAATAATCGTTGGAACAAAAATCAATTAAGCCGGTTGTGATGCGCAATTCGCGCAACGCGTTTTCTTGCTTACGTTTGTTTAATGCATCGGTTAACCTATTAATAATTCCCATTCCTATTATCTAAAATAATGATGTTACCGAAACAATTAATAAGCAATTGTAATTAATTGAAAATTCAACTTGTGTCAAATCAACAGTTGAAATTACATGGTAACAGCTTCGTTATGCGGCTTATAAGCTTCGCGTGGCTTTAATCCCAAGAGTTCAAACATTGCTTTATCTTCATTAACATCCGGATTCGGGGTAGTTAATAATTTCTCCCCTGCGAAAATGGAATTTGCTCCGGCCATAAAACATAATGCCTGTTCTTCAACCGACATTTCATTTCTGCCTGCGCTTAAACGAACCATTGCCTTAGGCATGATAATACGTGCTGTAGCAATCATTCTTATCATCTCCCAAACACTAACACGTTTATTATTTTCCAATGGCGTGCCTTTAACAGGAACCAATGCATTTACAGGAACGGATTCGGGATGATTGCGCATGGTTGCTAATGTATGGAGCATGTCAACTCTGTCGGCTTCGCTTTCACCTAATCCTATAATTCCGCCGCTGCAAACAGAAATATCTGCATTAGCCACATTTTCAATTGTTTTTAAACGATCACCGTAATTTCGGGTAGAAATAATTTCTTCGTAAAACTCCTCACCGGTGTCTAAATTGTGATTATAGGCATATAAGCCGGCATCCTTCAATTTTTTTGCCTGGTCTTCATTTAACATGCCCAACGTACAACAAACCTCCAAACCGATATTGGATACGCCTTTCACCATATCCAACACATTATCAAAATCATTATTATCCTTAATATTTCTCCAAGCAGCACCCATGCAGAATCTTGTAGAGCCGTTTTCCTTTGCAATTAAAGCTTTGGTTAGCACTTCATCGTATTCCAATAAGCTATGCTTTTCTACTTCAGTATGATAACGTGAAGCTTGCGGACAATAGGCACAATCTTCGGGACAACCACCTGTTTTTACCGATAAAAGTGTGCAAACTTGCACCTCACCCGTTGCCTGAAACTTCCTGTGTACAACACTTGCACGATACATGAGCTCCATTATCGGCAGGTTAAATATTTCAGCTATTTCCTGTTTGGACCAATCGTTACGTATCTCTCCCATTGACATATTTTTGGACAAAATTCGTAATTTTGAGGCAAATATTCATAATATGGCGTTTATGCACCAATTTAACTACAAACATGCTATCGGATTTATACTTGTTGGGGCAATTGCGTTAAGCGCTGCAATAATCAATCCCGGCAAAAATGAAAACGAGCCTGCGGCGGATGTAAAAGCGTTGGATGCAAAATTATTGGTGGATTTGCGCAATCAGACCATCGAAATGGACGATAAAACTAAATGCCTGATGGAATGCCAAAACATACAGGAAAGTGAATTAAAGTCGCTCTTCGATATCAATAATGTAAACTATGCCAAATGCGAGGCCGGAAATTGTCACCTCACGTCATACACCATTGAAGGCAAGCTCGAAAATGGCAACCAAGTAACCTTTAAACTCGATTCGGGTGAAGATGGCAATGAACTGCGCGCACTGACGGTAAATGAAGCTGATTGTGGTTGTTGACCTTTACTGTTAATGCACAATTTTTATAAATTGCGCGCATTCGGAACCGCATTTTTGTTATCTGCAACTTGCAAATGCTACTAATGCATATTGCAAGATGATCATACCATCTAAAATGCCAAAATAAACCATATTATCTTGCTTTTTGCGGGTTAAAAATATGCTCCAGCCGGAAATGAGCATTGAAATGGTTAACGGGATAGCATAATCAACTCCATCTAATATGGTTCGCTGCAAATAAACATGTAAAATTCCGCTTACAAAAAGGCTCAAAAATGCTAATGAATAACTATTTTCAATTCCTAAAATGGTAGGAATTGTTTTCACGTTGTGCATCGCATCAATTTTTAAATCTTTAATGTCGAAAGGAATGGTGATGGCAAATATGAACAGGAAATTTGCAGCAAATAAAATTAGTGTAGAGGTTGCAAACACAGATATATCGCTATTTACAGCCGGAAGCACACTACTGATAAATGCCCATACAAATGAAATCATAAAAATTTTGGAAATACCCACATCGCGCAAGCGAAAAGTTTTTCCTTTCATAGGAATAGGAATACCATATAGCACTGCAATAACGCCGGGAATGATTAATATTAATTTAATTTTATGAGGAAGTAAAAAAAATAATATCACACAAATAACTAAAGTAAGAATTGTTAGTATGCGCATGTGTTTAAGATGCTGCAAGAAAAAATCCCAACGCTCTTCTTTATCATACACTTTAATTCTTGCTGTCGCCGCAATTCGGATAAGTAAATAAACAAACATAGTTGCTACACCGCTCAACATGGTTACTAAATCGTATTCGGGCGGTGTTTGCAATAAATAATATCCTTGCATGGTGAATGCCATAGCACAAATGCCAATGAACAGATTGCTGTAAAGCAGCCAATTTAGCGCGGTATGTAGTAAATGCCTCAGGATTTTATGGTAATTTCACCCAAAATTAGTTAAAACGTGCAGGTAATTTTACAAAGAGGCAAAGGAAGGCGAGTTGAACAAGGTCACCCATGGGTTTATGGCAACGAAATCGACAAAATAACAGGCGAGCCCAAAACAGGCGATATTGTTGAGGTTTACAATTTTCGTAACGAATTTATTGGCAAGGGTTACATTAACGAATTATCGCAAATTACGGTGCGATTGCTTACCAGAAAAAAAGAAGAGGTAATTGATAAAGCTTTTTTTAGAACGCGATTATTGAGCTGCAAAAGTTATCGTGAAACATTAGGATACACAGAAAATTACAGGTTAACTTTTGGTGAGGGTGATTTTTTACCGGCATTGGTTATCGATAAATTAAATGATGTGTATGTAATCCAAACACTAAGCGCAGGAATGGATAAATGGAAACATATCATTACTGAAATTTTATTGGAAGATTTTAATGCAAGCGGTGTATATGAGCGCAACGATGTTCCTGTTCGCAAGTTGGAAGGTTTAGAGGAGACTAAAGGATTTTTATCTGCTCCATTCCCAACTAAATTCATCATAACGGAGCGCAATGTGCAGTTTCATGTTGATATAGAAAATGGTCAGAAAACAGGATTCTTTCTCGATCAAAAAGAAAACAGAAGTGCTATTGCTCAAATAGTAAAAGATGCAACTGTTTTAGACTGTTTTACTTACACCGGTTCATTCGCATTATTTGCTGCGCATTTTGGTGCAAAACATGTTACGGCATTAGATATTTCGGAAGATGCCATTGCGCAATGTAAAAACAATATCGCTTTAAATAATTTTAATAATATTGATTGCATTTGCGATAACGCCTTTGATGTATTACCGGTTTGGGCGAAAGAAGGCAAACAATTTGACGTTGTAATACTTGACCCTCCTGCCTTTACCAAAAACAGAAAAGGCATTGAAAATGCTGTTAAGGGTTACAAAGAAATTAATTTGCGCGGAATGAAAATGGTAAAACCTGGTGGATTTTTAGTAACCTACAGTTGTTCTCATTTTATGGATGTCAATTTATTTTACGACACTATTTCTTCAGCAGCAACCGATGCAAAACGAACCATTAGAGAAGTGCAATTTTTAACACAATCGAAAGACCATCCCATTGTTTGGGGTGTTGAAGAAACCAATTATTTGAAAGGATTAATTGTGCAAGTTTTATAAACGCTGAGCCTTTATTAAATTTGATTTTTGAAAAATAACTGATATGAAGAAAATAATTATAATAACAATGTTAGCATTTGCCTCAACAATGCTAAATGCACAACAAAGCAGCTGCTGTTCAGCTCCTGAGCAATTTGCAGCCTTGTCTAACGATATTGCATTTGTAAATAAACATGAAGAGCCCATACCTTTTAATTTTATTAGCGACGCCGGAAAAACAATAACTGCCAAATGCGCAGATGGCACTGCTGCTAAAGGTTATGGTATAATGGCGGCAACAAAAAGCAATAAATATGTTTTTGTTTTTCATGAGTGGTGGGGATTAAATGACTACATTAAACAGGCTTCCGAACAATTATATAAAGATTTAGGCAATCATGTAAATATTATTGCCATCGATTTATATGATGGAAAAGTTGCAACTGTTCGCGATAGTGCTACAGCATATATGAGCGGTTTAAGCACCGAACGTGCAAAATCTATTATCAATGCATTTATTACAATGGCAGGCGATAGTGCAGCTATTGCAACTATTGCAACTATTGGTTGGTGTATGGGCGGAGGTTATTCGTTGCAAGGCAGTTTATTAATGGATAAAAAAGCGGTTGGTTGCATTATGTATTATGGTATGCCTGAAACGAATGTAGAAAAATTAAAAACTTTAAATGCCGATGTATTAATGATTTGGCCTAATCAAGATAAATGGATTAATGCCGAAGTAGTTGACCAATTTAAATTAGATATGGCATCTGCAAAAAAATATTTGCGTGTAGAAGAATACACTGCCGACCACGCATTTGCAAACCCGAGTAATCCAAAATACAATTTTGACGCTGCTGCTGATGCGTATAAAAAAAGCTTGCGGTTTTTGAAGTTGAAGTTTGAATTGTTTTAAATTGTATGGTGTGTTTGTTTCCCACAAAGTGCGCAAAAGAAATTCACACAGAGGACACAAAATCTATACGACGTACCAAAATACATCATACTGATTTTGAGTCCTTAGCGTGGGTTTGTTTAGCGACCTTTGCGTGAAACAAACACATTATACAAAAAAAAGCCGATAATTTTTATCTTATCGGCTTCTTATTTGATGGTCAGTGAAATTATTTTTCTAATGGATTAGGCCAAGCCATAATACCACCTTTTAAATTATAAATAGTATTAAAACCATTGCTCGACATAATATTTGCAGCACCTGCACTGCGACTACCTGCTTTACAATATACCAAGTAAGTTTTCGATTTATCTAATTTATTAACTTGCGCTGTAAAATCCGGTGCATTATAATTTAAATTAATTGCATTCGGAATATGCCCTGCTGCAAATTCTTCAGGCGTTCTTACGTCAAGTAACACAGTATTTTCTGCTTCCATTTTACCTGCAAAAACATCAGGTGCAACATCTTCCTTTACAACCGAAGCTTGAATAGTAGTTTGCTGCCCCGTAACAGGGTCAACCGTTTGTCCTGAACAACTTGTTGATGTAATCATTAATAAGCCTATTAAAGCGCCAACCAATGCACTCATATATTTATTTTGGCTGAGCGGACAAATACCAAATGCACATCCAAAAATTTTCCAATAAATAAAACCGGCTGCGGCTCCAAGAATTGTTACAATTACTATTGTCATATTTTCAATTTTTAATTATTTATAAATGGTGTTAATGCTTCTTTCAAATACGGCAACGGCACAACACCCGATTGTCGCCAAACAGGCTTTCCTGCCTTAAATAAAATGATGGTAGGTACACTTTGAATACCGTATTGTGCGGCTATATTTGGATTTTTATCAATATCTACTTTAATCACTTTTACCTTATCGGTATAGGCTCCGGCAAATTGCTTGAGTATTGGTGCCAATGTTTTGCATGGACCACACCATTCGGCAAAAAAATCAACCAGAACCGGTTGTTCAGCGCCAACAATTGCTTGAAATGAGCTTTTTTGAGTCATATCCTTTTATAAAACTAATACACAAAGTTGCCAATTAGTTCCCCTGTAATTTGTGACATTTATCACTCGGGTTTTTGAAACACCACAAATACTTCGTTGCCAATGCGTTTTTCGTGCGAATTATAACATCCTTCCAACTTTGAAACATGAAATTTTTCGGAAAAAAGGCTGCTGTATTCTGCTGCAGTTCCACCAAATGGCGGTCCCGGCTTTTCAAATGGTGTTTTAAACATTACACCAACTATTTTGCCACCCGGTTTTAATAATTGATACATATGGTCCACATATTGCTTGCGCAAATTGGGGTCAATGGCGCAAAAAAATGTTTGTTCTATTACAATATCATATTGCCCTTCATGTGCGAAAAAGTCGGCTTGAATTACTTGACATTTTGTTCTCCCGGTTTCGCCTAAAACGCTGTTTAATCGCTGAACAGGACCTTCTGCAATATCAATTACCGTAACATTGTTAAATCCGTTATTTACTAAATATTCTGCTTCATAGGAATTACCGCATCCCGGAATTAATATTTTTAACGACTTGTCGTCCATTTGGTCGAAATAGGCTTTTAGCGGGGGTGATACCTCTCCCATGTCCCAAGCGATATCGTGTGCTTTATACCGTTCTTGCCAATAGTCTCCTGATAAAAAATCTGCCATTATTTTAATTTTTCTATTGCGTTGCGATGTAATTTAATTACTCCGTTTTGTTCCATTTTTTTGAGCAGTCGCGAAATAACTTCTCTTGTAGAATTTAGGTCTGTAGCAATTTGTTGGTGAGTAATTTGCAGCATGTTTGTCTCAAATTCTTTGAATTGTCCTGTCAAATAATTCAACACGCGCTCATCCATATTTTTAAATGCGATTTCATCAATCACATTTAACAAATTTTCAAATCGGGTGCGATACGTTGCTACAACAAAATAATACCACGATTTAAAATCGCGCATTAAAATATCCATCAACTCCAGCGGAATTAAAATGGCCGTTGTATCTTCAACGGCAACCCCCGTTACTTCACTGGCTTTGTTGCGTGCAGCGCAAATCAACGATAATGCACATGCTTCGCCGCCTTCCAAATAATACATAAAGTATTCACCGCCATCTTCGCTTTCTCTGTATAGCTTCACTAAGCCATCAACAACCAAAATAGTGGATTTAATATAGGCTCCGGCTCTGGTAATTACTTCATCGCGATAAAAAGTGCGCATCGTGGCTACTTCAGCAATTTTATCGATTAACTGAGGCTCAAAATGCGGAAATTGTTTTAATAAACTTGCTTTTATTTCATCCATATCAGGACAAAAATACGCGAGATTTAAGAATTTTCGGGATGTTTGCCAAAACGTAGGTATAAAGCACCTAAACCGCTGATTATCAGGAGCAGCCAAGGGGTGCCATGCAACACCACATCGAACCAATCCATGCCTGTCATGCCTTTTGCACCACCGGCAATCCAACGCAGTTTGCCAACAATATGCGGTTCAGGCGAAAAAGGAGCCAATCCCAGCGTTAAGCTGAACAATAAAAAGTACTTCCAACTGTCGAAAAATGATTTACGCGACATATTTTCTCAATTTCGTCCAGCTACCGGCATTATACACTTCTTTGAAGCCGCTCCCAATTAATACACTTTTAGCCGCTCCGCTCCGCATGCCTGAAGCACAGCAAACAATAACGGGGCTGTCTTTTTTAATTTTTTTGATACTACCTTTTAAGGCATCCAATGGAATATTTACTGAACCCTGAACATGTCCGGATCGATATTCCTGGGCTGTTCTCACATCAATAATTACTGCGCCATTCTCAATGAGTTCACCATAGTTTACAGATGAACCTCCAAATAATTTCTTTATAAAATCTAACATGCTTAAATTTTTTAAGATTACACTAATTCATTTACTGTATGCCAACTTCCGCCATTATAACATTGCTCAATACCAAGTGAGGTGAAATACTGCGTAGCCTGCGCGCTGCGCATACCCGACGCACAACACAAAACAATCGGCTTATCCATGGTTTTAAATGTTTCTACATGCTCCGGAAGCTCATGTAATGGAATGTTAATAGATGTTGCCACATTTCCACCGGCAAATTCGTTTACCGTGCGCACATCAACAATACTTTTTGTTGGTGATTTTAAAATTGCTTCTAATGTCATTTCTTTGAATTTAGATGCAAAGATAGTAGGCGTAAAAACGGGAGTTTGTGACAAAGGTTACAGGGGGGAGAATTTGTAAATTTAATTTAACATTAATGGATGCTCCCTATAATTAAAATTATTCAATATTTGTTAATGCAATTGCAGACGGAAATTAAATTCTAGTTGTAAATCTTGGCTAATACCATTGCACTAAATAAATTATTTATTTGCCAATTATTAATTTTTCCACTCTTATAATGTTATCAGCACTTCTTAATACAATCTCGTAGATGCCATTATCTACTGGCAGATTTATTTGCACATTACCGGGTGCGTTTTTTTGTTCAAAGACTTTTTCTCCAAGCAAATTATAAAGTTCTAAATGATATATCGCAGCAGCACTTCCTGAAATATTAACATAACCGGCTGATGGATTAGGATAAATTGATATTGCTATATGATTTGCATTTTGTATCGCTAACAAGGTATCACACTCACTTCCAATAAGGGGACCAAGGTTGTAATTGGGCATGTTGGGAAGGTTGTTATAATAGGGTAAGCATTGATTGCTTAGAAAAACTGTTAAAGTGTCTAGATCGCAGGCTAATCCTTCAGTATCCGGGTCATTGATAACAAAAAGATTTGAATTTGTTTCTGCGTTAACAATTGAGTACGACGACATATAAATTTTATCATTAGGCCCACGTAACAGACCAAATAACGACATACTAGTGTCAGATGAATAAATCAAAATTTTAGTGTCCTGCACCGGTTCGGGGCAGGTTAGACAAAATTGATACAAATAGGTTTGAGTACCTGTAGTAGTTCCGTCAACAGATGCGGAATAAAAATATCTTGCGTTTACCGAAAATTCAATTCCATAAATATATCTATCAGCTGGGTAATTCTCAACTACTGTATCAATATTTACAAAATTAGTGAACTCACCAGTGCAGCGATTAAAATCATAAAGATCAACATCAGTCCCTTTTGCTATGCAAATCTTATTTCCTTGCTGAGAAAATTTCATATAACCTACTTCTTGACTTGTTCCTTCTGACTCGTGATAGGTATCTCCATATCCCTGATATTGTGGTCCATCTATTCCGTACTTTGTGATAAGGAATTTAACAAAGTTGATAGAATCTCCTTCTTCTTCACCTTTTGTCAACGCCAAAAGCCACCAATCCCTGCCATTTCCGTGTTTCACAAGTTGAAGTTTTTCTGTTAAATTATTTTCTGAAAGAAGTATGTTTTTTTCCACAATATCCCCTAGACCCCCATTCAAGTGTATATTCAATACAGAATATTTTAAGCCATTACCCCCGCCCCAAACATCATGATAAATATAAATTATGTAAAAAAGGCTGTCATTATCAGGCACTGGTGCAATAAGCACGCCCTGTGTCATACTGCTGCCATACTCCGGGGTAAAATAACCTATATCCAAACTATCACCGTGAGGCATGATGTTATTGATTCTATTCCAGACGGTGTGTCCGTTTGTATAAAATAATAAATTGCCATTTTCATCTGAGATAGAGGCGCAAGCTTCAGTTATTTGAGAGATGCCCGAATTAAAAATAACCGGAGCTCCCGTGCTAAAATTCAAACCAATGGAATCTCCAAACACCCAATTGTTGGTATAGGACTGAGCATAAGCACAGTTGCATGAAATTACTAATGAAATAATTAAAATTACCCTCTTGATTGAGTGC